>USQD01000088.1 GCA_900556795.1 uncultured Prevotella sp.
GAATGCAAGATTTTCTTCATATATATAATAAGGTATCAGATATTTTTTGTAATTTTGCAGACAAGTAGGCGACGTGGTTGCTTTCTGAAAGAAGCAGGACGATTGTCTATGAGGCAAAAAACAGATATAAATGGAAAATAAACAAGCGACATTAGAATTAGGTACCAAGCCTGTGGGCAAGCTGCTGGTTCAATACGCCTTGCCGGCTATGATTGCCATGACAGCCTCTTCGCTCTACAACATCGTAGACCGTGTATTCATCGGTCAGGGTGTGGGAGCGATGGCCATCTCAGGACTTGCCATTACCTTCCCCTTCATGAACCTCACCGCTGCCTTCGGAGCCGGTGTTGGCGTAGGAGCGTCTACAGCCATCAGCGTGAAGTTGGGACAAAAAGACTATGCCACAGCGCAAAACATTCTGGGTAACACGATTTCACTGAATCTCATCATCGGTATCGGACTGAGCATCATCTGTCTGCTTTTCCTCGACCCTATCCTGAGATTCTTCGGAGCCAGCGACCAGACGCTCGTCTATGCCCACGAGTACATGGTCATCATCCTGCTGGGCAATGTGGTGAGCCACATGTATTTCGGCATGAACGCCCTGCTCCGGGCGGCGAGCAAGCCCAAGCAGGCAATGTACGCCACCATCTTCACGGTGGTGATGAACGTGATACTGGATGCCCTCTTCATCCTCGTCTTCAAATGGGGAATACAGGGAGCTGCCATCGCCACCATCCTATCGCAGCTGATGGCGATGTGCTGGCAGTTCAAGCTCTTCAGCAACAAGAATGAGCTGCTCCACTTCAAGAAAGGCATCTACAAGCTGAAGAGAAAACTCGTGGATAATATACTTGCCATCGGCATTTCGCCCTTCCTGATGAACGTATGCGCCTGCATCATCGTTATCTTCATCAACAACCAGCTGGTAAGATTCGGAGGCGACCTCTCCGTGGGTGCCTACGGAATAGCCAACGGTATTGCGATGGTGTTCGTGATGTTTGTGTTCGGCGTTAACCAGGGAATGCAGCCTATTGCAGGCTACAACTATGGAGCACAGAAGCTGGACCGACTGATGCGCGTACTGAACCTGAGCATCATTGCCGCCACCGCCATCATGGTGGTAGGCTGGCTGATAGCGATGTTCCTGCCTTACTACTGCGCAAGACTGTTCACTACTGATAAAACCCTGATAGACCTGGGCATCAAGGCAATCAGAGTGGTGATGCTCTGCTTCCCGGTCATCGGTTTCCAGATGGTTATCACCAACTTCTTCCAGTGCATCGGAAAGGTGAAGATCAGCATCTTCCTCTCCTTGTCGAGACAGTTGCTCATTCTCCTGCCGCTCCTGGCTTTCCTGCCGATGATATGGGGTATTGACGGTGTATGGTGCAGCATGCCTATCTCCGATTTCTCGGCCGCAGTCATCGCTGCAATCGTAATGTCATGGTACATGAACAAGTTGAAGAAACAACATAGAGAAAACATGAAAGTTAACAGTTAACAGTTAACAGCTAAAATTTTATACTTATGACCAAGATTATCATAAACGTGGGTCGCCAGATAGGTAGTGGCGGCCATATCATCGCCGAGAAACTGGCAGAAGAATTCGATTGCAAATGCTACGACCGTGAGCTGCTGAACCTGGCAGCCAAGGAGAGCGGATTCTCTGAGAAATTCTTCGAGCAGAACGATGAGCAGAAGGGATTCTTCAAGTCTCTCTTCCATACTCATCTGCCATTCTTGAGCGACAACAACTTTTATCACAACGACTTCTCACAGGAAGGCTTATATAAATTCCAGAGCGACGCCATCAAGAAGGCTGCCGATCAGGGCAACTGCGTTTTCGTGGGCAGAACCGCCGATTATGTGCTCCGTGACTACAAGAATGTGCTCAACATCTTCATCACAGCCAACATCGACGACCGCATCAAGGCAGTGTGCAAGCGAAGGGACATCGACAGAGCCACCGCCCGCAAGTTTATCGAAAGCCACGAGGAGCAGCGTGCCTCTTACTACGATTACTATACAGGCAAGAAGTGGGGCCACAGCGAAAGCTACGACCTCTGCATCAACAGCAGCCATCTGGGAATCGAAGAGACAGCCAAGTTTATCGCAGAATTCATCAGAAAGAAATTTAACTTATAATATAATGAAGAAGATTATGCTTTTGGGCTCAGGCGAACTGGGCAAAGAGTTTACCATCGCCGCAAAGCGAGCAGGACAGTACGTCATCGCTTGCGACAAGTATGACAATGCACCAGCCATGCAGGTAGCCGACGAGCGAGAAGTGTTCTCGATGCTCGATGGCGACGCATTGACCGCAGTGGTAGAGAAACATCACCCAGACATCATCGTGCCTGAGATTGAAGCTATCCGCACCGAGCGACTCTTCGACTTCGAGAAGGAGGGCATTCAGATTGTGCCTTCTGCCCGTGCCGTGAACTACACCATGAACCGCCGTGCCATCCGCGACCTGGCTGCCAAGGAACTGGGTCTGCGCACAGCCAAGTATTTCTACGCAAAGACCTTCGAGGAGTTCAAGAACGCAGCCGATGAAATCGGCTTCCCATGCGTAGTAAAACCTCTGATGAGCTCCAGCGGTCATGGCCAGAGCTATGTCCACAACGACGATGAGCTGAAGGAGGCTTACAAGGAGGCAATGGAAGAAGGTCGTGGCGACGTGAAGGAAGTAATCATCGAGGAATTCATCGACTTCGATTCAGAGTTCACCCTCCTCACTATCACCCAGAAGAATGGTCCTACCCTCTTCTGCCCACCTATCGGCCATGTACAGAAAGGCGGTGACTACCGAGAGAGCTGGCAGCCATTCCAGCTTCCTGAGGAGGCTTTGAAGAAGGCTGAGCACATCGCAGGCGAAGTGACCAAAGCTTTGACCGGTGCCGGACTTTGGGGCGTAGAGTTCTTCCTGAGCAAGCAGGGAGAAGTAATCTTCTCAGAATTGAGCCCTCGCCCACACGATACGGGTATGGTAACCCTGGGTCACACCACCAATCTGAGCGAGTTTGAGCTCCACTTCCGTGCCGTGATGGGCTTGCCTATCGCAGGAATCCACCTGGAGCACATTGGCTGTTCAGCCGTTATCCTCTCTCCTGAGGAAAGCACCGAGCCATTGAACTACAACATGCTCGATGCCTTGAAGGAAGACCACACCCGCATCCGTATCTTCGGCAAGCCAGAGGCTCACGTGGGCAGAAGAATGGGTGTAGTGCTCTGCTACGGCGAAAAGGGCGATGACCTCAATCAGCTCCGCGACAAGGCAAAGCGCCTGGCAAAGACTGTATTGGGAACCGACCCATACATGAAGAAATAAGACATGAAAGAATTAGGAAGAATTATCACATTACCCAAGATATTCGACCCTAGAGGCAACCTGACAGTGGCAGAGGGAGAGACGCATATTCCCTTTGCCATTGCCCGTACCTACTGGACCTATGATGTTCCGGGCGGAGAAAGTCGCGGGGGCCATGCGCACAAGAAATGCCAGGAATTTATCATAGCAGCCAGCGGTTCCTTTTCGGTAACACTGGATAATGGAGAACAGAAGAAGACCTATCATCTCAACCACCCTTGGGAGGGACTGTTCGTGGATGTCAATATCTGGCGAACACTGGATGATTTCTCTTCCGGCTCATTGTGTCTGGTTCTGGCTTCCCACAAGTTTGAGGAGGAAGACTATATACGCGAATATGACGAATATCTCAGATTCGTCAGTTCGAAAAACAGCCAAAATCTCTTAAAAACCGAGAATCAATAACGCTAAATATCATGTTTGAGATCAGAAAATACACCGATACTGACAAGGAGGTCTGGAATGCTTATGTAGCCCAGGCGCGCAACGCCACCTTCCTTCTCAACCGTTCCTACATGGATTATCACAGCGACCGTTTCACAGACCATTCTCTGATGATTTTCCGCAACGACAAGCTCTATGCCTTGCTCCCTGCCAATGAGGACGGAGATATTTTCTATTCTCATCAGGGGCTCACCTATGCAGGACTGCTTACTACCGAACATGCCTCAACAGATAATATCTGTCAAGTTTTCGTTGCCATCAACACGTACCTGAAGCAGGCAGGTTTCCGGAAGTGCATCTACAAGCCTATTCCCTGGATTTACCAGCAACAGCCTGCCGAAGAAGACCTCTATGCCCTCTTCAAAGAATGCCAGGCACAAATCTGCGCAAGAAACATTGCGGCTGTCATCGACCTGAAGCATCCACTGAAATGGTATAATATCAGAAAATCGGGCGCAAGGAAAGCCCTGGAAAAAGGAATCTTCATTGAAGAAAGTGGGGATTACGAAACGTTCTGGAGCATCTTAACCGAAAACCTGATGAACACCTATCAGGCTCATCCAGTTCATACCTTGCAAGAGATGAGCAGACTGAAAACATCTTTCCCTGACAATATCAAACTGTATGTTGCCCGAGAAGAATCTGGCAAGATGCTAGGCGGAACCGTTCTGTACATCAGCAGAAAAGTGGTTCACACGCAGTATATTTCCGCATCAGAAGAGGGAAAAAAGGCGCATGCACTCGATGCTTTGTTTCAGAATCTCATTAATATAAGGTATAAGGATTTTGATTATTTCGATTTCGGAACATCTAATGAAGATGGTGGAAAGATACTCAATACCAGCCTCATCTATCAGAAAGAAGGTTTCGGAGGAAGAGGAGTGGTTTATGATACCTATGAATGGACATTATAAGTAAATATAAATCCCGAAGTTCGCCTTTTAGAGAGCTTCGGGATTTTTCTATAGAGTTAACAGGTTAACAGTTAACAGCTGTTTTTTTATATCAACACTACGGTTACGCCTCTGGCTGCTTGCGCACCCATAACCAAGGCCTGCTCAATATCGGCAGTCTTGGAAGGACCACTGATGAAAATACCGAAATTGTACTTCGGATCCATCTCAATACGGGCATAAGCCTCATGCATATTGTTCACAATCTTGGATTTTTCGAGGAAAATCACAAGATATTCCGAGATGAAAAGCACAGCTTTCTCCTTCATGGTCTGAGGAATCCAGATGCAACCATTCTCTGCTACACCTACTTCACCACGAACAATACCCACATCGGTACCATTCAGGTCGTTGGCCTCAGCCACGGTATCAGGATTCTTCTGTGCGATGGTGATTTCAGGCAGATGAGAGGCAAATACCTTGGCTTCAGGATAAGCCTTCTTCACCAGTTCATCCAGGCTTTCGCCCTCCTTCGCCTCAATCACATGACCTCCCACAGACTCAGTCATCTCAATAAACTGCTTCAAGGTATCCTCATACTGGATTCCCTTGACATCTACGGCAGGCATATCGAATTGAACATGAGTATTCTTACGCAACTTGTTCAGGTAATCTTCTTTCTTCATTTTACTTTTCCCTCCTTCCATAATTGATGAAAACTCTTCTTTGCAAACTCAGGCATGGCGTGACCGATGCCCCAGGCATTCCAATTACTGAAGTGCGTGCAGCATTCAGGAACCAGATTGACAAGCGGAGCAAACTTCAGGGCAGTGGTGTAGAGCGCAGGACGGTCGAAGAGATACTTCATACCATTCGACATTGCCTTCTTGACAGGATCAGCCTTGCCCAACTTCTCCAGACTCTGGCGCCAGACATAAATCTGAGAACCCGGTCCAACCTTGGAAGGACAGACATTGTCGCAAGACAAGCACAAGGTGCAGGCAGAAACATTATCGCTGTACTTCTGAGGATTCTTCAGCATACCCAGGTTCACACCGATAGGACCCGGAATAAAATAGGTGTAACTGTATCCGCCCGAACGGCGATAAACCGGACAGGTATTCATGCAGGCACCGCAGCGCATACACTTCAACGTCTGCCAGTGGTCCTTATCAGCAAGAATGTCGCTTCTGCCATTATCCACCAGCACCACATGCATCTCGGCACCCGGACGAGCCTGACGGAAATGAGAAGTGAAGGCGGTGGTAGGCTGACCGGTACCGCAGCGACAGAGCAGGCGCTGGAATACAGCCAGTGACTTATAGTCAGGAACCAGCTTCTCGATACCCATCGCCACGATATGTAGCTTAGGCATAGAGGTGGTCATATCGGCATTACCCTCGTTGGTACAGACCACGCAATCGCCTGTGGCAGCCACACCAAAGTTGCAGCCGGTCATACCTGCTCCTGCTTCCATAAACTGGTCGCGCAGATGATGGCGGGCGCAGCGGGTCAGGTAAGTAGGGTCGTAGTTTCCGATTTCCTTGGAGATTCCCTTCTCCTCGAACATCTTTCCCACCTCCTCACGCTTCAGGTGGATGGCAGGCATCACGATGTGACTTGGCTTCTGCCCCAGGAGCTGGATGATGCGCTCACCCAGGTCGGTCTCCACCACGTCAATGCCGTGCTGCTCCAGATAAGGGTTCATCTCGCACTCCTCGGTGAGCATCGACTTCGACTTCACCATCTTCTTTACATTGTGATCTTTCAGAATGCCAAGCACAATCTCGTTAAACTCCTGTGCATCCTCTGCCCAGTGCACCTTCACCCCACGGCTCTCCAGGTTCTTGGAAAACATATCTAGGTAATCGGCAAGATGGGTGATGGTGTGCATCTTGATTTCAGAGGCATGCTCGCGGAGATCTTCCCACTCAGGAAGTTCCTGCGCCATCTTATCTCTCTTCTGACGAACAGACCAGAAGGTAGCATCGTGCCAGGTGGTCTTCTCTACATTCTGCGTAAACTTCGCAGCTCTCTTGGAATGTTCTGTACTCATAGTCCTGCAGCTAAAATTTGAACAACATGGATAAATTTAATCGGCATCTTCTCCTTCTTGGCAATACCAGCCATGTGCATCAGGCAGGAAGAATCCGGTCCGGTAACATATTCGGCACCCGTAGCCATGTGACGCTTGATCTTGTCCTCGCCCATACGGGTAGAAACGGCAGGCTCCTCGATAGAGAACATACCACCGAATCCGCAGCACTCATCCTTGCGCTCCGGTTCGTGGATGGTAATACCTTCCACCATATTCAATAAGTCGATGATTTTGTTGAAAGGCTTGATATTGCGCTCAGAAGGAGATGACAATCCCAGTTCGCGCACACCGTGACAACTGTTGTGCACACTGACCTCATGCGGGAATTTGCCAGGCACATGATCAACCTTCAGCACATCGTGAAGGAACTCCACAACGTCCATAATCTTTTTAGAGGAAACACACTCGTGCTTACCCTCAAGAATCTTAGGGTAATACACCTTCACGTAAGCGGCACATGATGCAGAAGGAGCTACGATGTAATCGTAATCCTTGAACAGTTCATCAAATGTCTCAATGACCTTCTCCGACTTGTCCTGAAAACCAGCGTTTGCCATTGGCTGACCGCAGCAAGTCTGTTTTTCGGGATAACCCACGTCCAGTCCGTAATGCTTGAGCAACTTGTATGTAGCCACACCCGCTTCAGGGTATAAGGCATCTACATAGCAAGGGACGAATAATCCGACTTTCATTGTTGTATCTTTATCTTGTTTGCTATTTTTTTATTCTTTTTCTACATGACTAAAAGCCGCTGCAAAAGTAACAAAATAATTGCAAAAATACGACATTCTAGAG
>USQD01000089.1 GCA_900556795.1 uncultured Prevotella sp.
AGTTCGTCGAAGGCTTGGTTGCGCAGAGGATGATAGATGAGACCCATCTTGCGTGACTTGGGCAGTTCGATGCCCACGCACGAAAGCCACTCCCAGTTGCAGTAATGACCCAGGATGGCTGCCACGTTCTGCCCCTCCTGAAAACATTGCTCCACCTCCTCGCTGTTGATGACCTGGAATCGCTGGCGCAACTCCTTGTCACTGATGCTGAGCAGTTTGACAGCCTCGAAGAAGTAATCGCTGAACCAGCGATAGAACTTCTTCTCAATGTCGATAATCTCTTCTTCTGATTTCTCAGGAAAAGAGGTGGTGAGATTCTTACGCACAATACCCCTGCGGTACTTGATGACGCGATACATCATGAAGTACTCGAAATCGGCGATGCAATAGAGTAGCCTGAAAGGCAGCAGCGATATTGCATAAAAGAATGCATAAACAATCTTAACCATCAACAAAACTATTTATTGTTAATTATTAATTCTCAGTTATATTACACCTGTTGCATATCGTGCAACTTCTTGTAATATCCGTCTTTTCTAATCAGTTCATCGTGGGTACCACGCTCCACAATCCTGCCCTCGTGCAGTACGCAGATTTCATCGGCATGCTTGATGGTACTCAGTCGGTGAGCTACTGCCACGGTGGTACGGGTCTTCATCAGTTTCTCCAGTGCATCCTGTACCAGGCGCTCGCTCTCAGTATCGAGAGCTGAGGTAGCCTCATCGAGAATAAGGATAGGAGGATTCTTGAGGATGGCACGGGCGATGCTCACGCGTTGGCGCTGACCTCCGGAGAGTCTGCCGCCACGATCACCGATTCCGGTATCGAAACCATGTTCCGACTTGGTAATGAACTCGTAGGCATTGGCTATCTTTGCCGCATTGGCGATATCTTCATCGGTAGCATCGGTCTTGCCGAAGCGGATATTGTCCTTGAAGCTGGCATTGAAGAGGATAGCCTCCTGGTTCACATTACCTATCAGCTGGCGGAGATCGTGTACGGCAAGATCTTTCACATTGATGCCGTCGATGAGCACCTCGCCCTCCTGTACATCGTAGTAACGAGGTATCAGGTCGAGCATCGTACTCTTTCCGCTACCGCTCTGTCCCACCAGTGCGATGGTCTTTCCCTTAGGAATCACCAGATTGATATCCTTCAATACATAAACCAGTTCTTCGTTCTGATGGTCGGTATAGGCGAAGGAAACATGGCGGAATTCTATCTGGTGCTCAAAGCTGCTGATATGCTCAGGGTTCTCCTTGTCCTTGATTTCTACCTCTGCCTGAAGAATCTTGTCGATACGCTCCATGCTTGCCAATCCCTTCGGGATATTATAGCTCGCCTTGGAGAATTCCTTCAATGGGTTGATGATGCTGTAGAGCATCACGAGATAGAAGATGATGGTAGGACCGTCGATTCTTCCATAGTCCAATACCAGAATACCGCCAAACCATAATACCACTACGATAAGGATGGTTCCCAGAAATTCGCTCATCGGGTGAGCCATCTGCTGACGGATGTTCACGCGCATGATGTTGTCGCGATAGCTGCTGTTCACCTGGTTGAAGCGCCAGTTCATCTTATCCTCTGCGCAGAAAGCCTTGATGATGCGCAATCCGCCCAGGGTTTCTTCCACCATACTCATCGTATCGCTCCAGAGAGCCTGTGCTTCTGTACTTTTTGCCTTCAGCTTCTTGCCCACGAATCCCATGAACCAGCCGAATGGTGGTACAAAGATGATGGTGAAGAGGGTGAGCTGCCAACTGATGCAGATCAGCGTGATGAAATAGAAGAGAATCAGGATAGGATTCTTGAAGAGCATGTCGAGTGAAGACATGATGCTGTTCTCCACCTCCTGCACGTCACCGCTCATTCGGGCGATGATATCTCCCTTGCGCTCCTCGCTGAAGAAACCAAGAGAAAGCGAGGTGATCTTCTGATAGAGCTGGTTGCGGATATCGCGGACGATACCTGTACGGATAGGGATAATAGTGGCTGAAGACAGGAAGTAGGCTCCCGTCTTGAGGAAAGTCATGAAAGCAAGGAACAAGCCGATGACCAGAAGGGCTAAGGAGGCGCTATGTGCCACGATAAACTCCTGGATGTAGTAATACAGGTTGTTGGTAGCTACCTCCTTGACGGTATCAAAACTTCCATCCCATTCCATGTAGTCATTGGCACGGATACCACCGTCTACCTGGAACAGAATCTGCAGGATTGGTATCAAGGCTGCAAACGAAAAGATGTTCAATACCGCAGACAGGATATTGAACAGAATAGACAGCCCCAGATACTTCTTGTATGGAGGGACGAATCGGCGTAAGATTTGCAAAAATTCCTTCATAGGTGCAAATATAGTGCTTTTTAAGAAAACCGCCAAATTTTTAGCGGTTTTCTTTTGGTTTTCTATGTTTTTTCTTCTTCAAAGAGCGATAGAGTATATTTTCACTTCTTTTTCTAAAGAAGCATTCTTAGCTCTTTTTGAGGGAGCATCCTTACTCTTTTACTTCTTCTCCGAAGAGGGTAGCAGAGGTAGAACCGGTGATGCGGACCTTTACGAACTCTCCGATGTGGTGGTTACCCTTGTCGATGACCACTGCCTTGTTCTGTTCGGTACGGCCCATCATCTGCTCACGGCTGCGTTTGCTGAAGTTCTCGATGAGGATGGTGAATTCCTTGCCCTCATCCTTCTTGTTCTGTTCGGCGCTCACCTCGGTCTGCAGCTTGATGAGCTCGTTGAGGCGGGCTATCTTGGTTTCTTCAGAAACGTTGTCTGGCAGATGCTTGGCTGCGTAGGTGCCTGGGCGCTCTGAATACTTGAACATGAAGGCGCTGTCGAAGCCAACTTCCTTCACCAGCGAGAGGGTTTCCTGATGGTCTTCCTCGGTTTCGTCGTGATAACCCACGAAGATGTCGGTGGTGATGCCGCAGCCAGGAATGATGCGCTTGATATCGGCGATGCGCTGCAGATACTCCTCACGGGTATATTTGCGGTTCATCAGCTTCAGTATCTTGTTACTTCCGCTCTGGGCAGGGAAGTGGATGTGCTTGCAGAGGTTTGGCTCATCGGCGATGGCCTGGAGAATGTCCTCGGTCATATCCTCTGGGTTAGAGGTGGTGAAGCGTACACGCATGTCCGGTACAGCCTGGGCTACCATGTGCAGGAGTTCGGCGAAGGAAAGACTGCCTTCCTCACGCTTGCCCGATGGAGAGAGACCATAGCTGTTTACGTTCTGTCCCAGCAGGGTAACCTCCTTGAAGCCACGGTCGTGCAGGTCGCGCACCTCACGCAGGATGCTTTCCGCATCACGGCTGCGCTCACGCCCACGGGTATAAGGCACGATGCAGTAGTGGCAGAAGTTGTTGCAACCACGCATGATGCTTACGAAACCGCTCACTCTGTTGCCACCGATGCGCTGAGGTACGATGTCACGGTAAGTCTCTGTCTTAGAGAGTTCGATGTTGATGGCGTTGGTTCCCATCTCGCACTGCGCAATCATATCCGGCAGGTTGAGATAGCTGTCTGGTCCACAGACCAGGTTGGCATAGTGGTTCTGGATGAGGTCATCCTTCACTCGCTCCGCCATGCAGCCCAATACGCCGAGAATCACCTTTCTTCCCTTCTTCTGCTCTGCATGGAGGGTGTCGAGGCGATGGTAAATCTTGTTTTCCGCATTCTCACGGATACTGCAGGTGTTCAGGAAGATGGCATCAGCCTCTTCTTCTTTCTCACAAATCTCGTAGCCTGCCATCTGCATCACAGAGGCAACTACCTCGCTGTCTGCCACGTTCATCTGGCAGCCATAAGTTTCAATAAATAGTTTCTTCATTGTTCTAGATGAATTCTATTCAAATTAATGTTGTTATTATATATATGTATCTGTCTTTATCTGAATCTCAATCGGGATGATGAGTTGTTTTCTATCATGTGCTTGGATACAGTCATCAGAGCGAAGTAGAGAACAACGCCCGAAACGAGACCTGCCACAGCATCAATCAGGTAATGCGCCTGGATGTAAACGGTGGCCAGACACAGGAAAATGTAGAATGGCAACATCGCATAAACCAGTTTGTGCTTGCCCGTATGCCAGCCCAACAGCATGATGACGGTACTTACACCTACATGCGAACTAGGGAAGGCTGCCGTAGGACGTTCGCCAGCAGCCTTGGCATCTTCTACGAGTTGATAGAATATACCATCAGTATAGCCTGGTGTTGGCAGACAGTTGCTGTGGCTGTTGAAGTAATCGCCCATTGCCGGGAAGATTCCCTGCGCGATGTCTCTGACTCCCACGGCATCAAAATAGAACGTTGGTCCTACTACCGGTACGAAGATGTAGATGACATAATAGATGAAGAAGCTAGCCAGCACGACAAACGATGCGCGCTCAGCCTCATAGTATCTGCAGAAAAAATAGTAGAGTACGATTACTGCTATCATCGGATAGTACATGAAGTAGCCCATCGACATCAGTTCGCTTACTACCGCCCATGGCATTGCCTTGGCAAAGAGCAGGGCAGGCTGACAGCCGAAGAGTTCCTGTTCCCAGCCAGCGAAGATATGGTCCAGATTGGGGAACATCCGGTTGATTTCGTAAGTGTCTGGATACCACCAGGCAAGCAGAGCTATCTGGGCTATGATTCTTACCATCTTGGTTATCCTGCAAGGTGCCATTCTGTAAACTGCCCATAGGGCTGCAGTCATGGCGAGAACCCTCAGTCGTCCCCAAAGCATTTCTTCCGGGTTTACCAGCTTGGTATAGGTAAAGAGCATGGTAATGACAGTAACAGCCATATATCCCAGCATCACCCATTCCAGTGGTAGAAGCCCCTTCTTGGGGTTCTTTTCTATCTTAAAATAATCTTTTATCACGGTGTTACTTTGAACTTTGAGATTTGAACATTGAACTTTATGATATGTTTTACAGCCATCCGTTATCCTTGTACCACTTGATGGCGAGTTTCACACCTCTTTCCAATGGATAGTGAGGGTGGTAGCCCAGTTCGTCCATGGCTGGCTCGATGTCACATCGCCAGTTGCGCTGTTTCAGGATGTTGTACTTGTCATTGTTCAGAGCCGACATCTTTCCTGTTAACCTTCCGATATATTCACCGAAGAAGGTGACAATGCGCAGCACCCAGATAGGAGCCTTGATGCGCAGCATCCACGGATTACCCAATTCCTTGTGAATCAGGTCGCTGAAGGCAGCCGACTGATATACCTCGCCATCGCTGAGGAAGTATGTTCTGCCGTTCATGCCATGGTCAAGTGCCAGGAATACAGCCTGTACCACATCCTGAACATAGACGAAGGTGATGTCCTGGCGCTTGTATCCTACAGCAAAGTCAATATGCTGCTTGATGCTCTTTGCCATCAGGAAATAGTCTTTCTCTCTAGGACCATACACGCCGGTAGGTCGCAGGATGATATAGGGGAAGTTGTTGCTGATGCTGTCAAGATAGCGTTCTGCCTCCAGTTTGCTCTTGCCGTATGCCGTGTTTGGCCTAGGCACATCATTTTCACAGATTTCCTGATAAGGCTGCTCCTCACGGATGGCTCCGAAGATGCTGAGCGAACTGACGAAGACAAATCGCTTGATAGGCATTCCGAGATGCAGGATGGCATTCACCAGGTGTTTGGTTCCTTCTGTGTTAACCCTATAAAAGTCTTCTGCATGCAGGCACTTGGTAGCGCCGGCTGCATGCACTATATAGTCGAACTCATGCGGGGCGAGTTCTTTCTCCAACTCTTCCTCTGAAGAAAGGTTGAGATTGATGAAATGGATGCGTTCGTCTTGCAGATACTTCCTGCTGCTGGTAGGGCGTACTGCCGCCCAGGTTTCCATGCCTTGTCGCAAGGCTTCTTCCACGATGTAACTGCCGATAAAACCCGACGCACCCGTTACTAGAATCTTCATTAATTATTAATAAAATTGCAATTTTGGGTGCAAAGATACTATTTTTTCATGAGTTATCCACATTGTTATGCAAAAATTATTTTAAATTCTTCTGTTTCTTCACAAAAAGTATTATCTTTGCACTTATGACGCAAGTATCAGGTTTTATATTGTCCTCAGAGTTTGAAGTCTCGGAAACATTCACAGAAATATCCGAACTTTCTTCCAGCGGTTTCAATGTCCTACTCCGAGCCAAGCGCAACGGACAGTGGTGGATATTGAAATCGTTGAAGCCTGATGTGTGTCATGATTCTATCTTCCTGCAGCTTCAGCAGAAGGAATACGACATCCTTGCCCGTCTTGACCATCCCGGTATTGTGAAGGTTGAAGGGTTGGAGGAAGTTGAGGGATACGGCAGATGTATCGTGATGGAATGGATAGATGGTGTGACGCTTGAAGAATGGCTCACCCAAAGGCATTCCGGTTTTGAACGCAGGCAGATAGCCCGCCAGCTTTTGCAGGTGATGGAGTATGTGCACGATCAGCAGATTGTGCATCGCGACTTGAAACCAGCCAATATCATGATAGCCCGTAACGGAGGTACGATCAAGTTGATTGATTTCGGACTCTCTGATGCCGATAGCTATACCATTCTGAAGAGCCCTGCCGGTACCGAAGGGTATGTTTCGCCAGAGCAGCAGGAGGAGAGTGTGCCTGATGTGCGCAATGATATTTACAGTCTGGGAGTCATCTTGAAGGAGATGCGGTTGGGGTTGTCTTATCGTTGGTCTGTCAAGAGATGTTTTCTTCCTTTAGAGTATCGGTATCCTAATGTGTTTGCTTTAAGGATGCATGTTCTGTCGCTTCATCGTCGCCTAATAGCTTTAAACTGTCTTCTCGCTTTTTTAGTTTTGGGTACATCAGGTATTGTTTTATATAATAAGGTGGTAAAGCCAGAGATACTATACGATGTGGTTGCTCAGTTTACTGTTGGCAACCTGGTATATAAGTCGTGGGGTGGCGGTTTGGTTACAGTAAGTGCCGCCAATGATAGAGATTCTGTCATCGAGATACCAGCTACCGTGAAATATCAGGGTGTAAGTTATCGTGTAGATGAGTTGGAGGATAGTGCTTTTGCCGTGCATCCTTTCCTGAAGCGGGTCGTGATGCCAGATAATCCTAAGCTACATGTGATGAAACATATCTTTGACGGCAGTCCTAATCTGGAGAGTATATATTTCCGTAGCAAGACGCCACCTAGGTTGGGAAATGCAATCTGGAAGGTGACGATGGATGATATCTTTAAGCCTCTTAGTTTTGGAAAGGTAATTCTCTATGTTCCTCAGGGAAGCAAAGATGCTTATCGCCGTTCTCCGTGGGGGCGCTTTACTAATATTGTGGAGTTTGAGAAATGACAACGATAAAATTAAAAATGGCATTCCCTGTTTTTGAGGGGATGCCATTTCTTTGTTAAAAGGATATGGTTTGAGATTCATATAGAATCTCAGACCGCAGGGATGTTATATCTGTCCTGCTTTAATATCCTGGGTTCATAGAAATCAAATGACTATAAATACGCTTTCAGATTTTATTTTATCTCCCAAATCAATCTTTACTTTCT
>USQD01000090.1 GCA_900556795.1 uncultured Prevotella sp.
AGCGGAAAACGGGACTCGGACCCGCGACCCCAACCTTGGCAAGGTTGTGCTCTACCAACTGAGCTATTTCCGCTTATTTCCTACTCTTCATAGGAGCGTTCCTCTGAATGCGAGTGCAAAGGTACTACTTTTTTCCGAATTACCAAACTTTTCTTGAACTTTTTTTGAAAAAAAGATGCATTTTGCCCATTTTTCAGGCAAAAACGCACCTTTTTCCGTAGTTATTGTACCTTTTTACTGGTTTTCTTCATTCTTTTATCCCGTTTTTAATCCATACGCGAAAGATAATCCTCATATCCAAATTCGCGTAAGATTTCCAAATTTCCATCCAAATGAACGATACCTATAGCCGGATGGGAGATTCCGTTAAAGGTATTTGTCTTCACCGTAGTGTAATGAAGCATATCTTCAAAGATGATATTTTCACCAATTTCCAATTGATGGTCAAATTTCCAGAAGCCCATAAAGTCACCACTAAGGCAACTGTTTCCACCTATTCTATATATATACTCCCCCTCTGGAGCCTTCATCGGATCATCAACCTCTAATGTTTCAGCATTTCTGATAGCAGGCATATATGGCATCTCAAGGCAATCGGGCATATGGCAAGTAAAACTAGCATTGATAATAGCCGTCTTGATTCCCTTATCTTCTACCACATCTACAACTTGTGTAACCAGCGGACCTGTTTGCCATCCAAAAGCACTACCCGGCTCCATGATTACCTTCAGATGTGGATAACGGGCATGAAAATCCTTCAATATATTAATAAGGTGTTCCACATCATAGTCTTTACGGGTCATAAGATGGCCTCCACCAAAGTTTATCCATTTCAACTGCGGAAACCATTTGGAAAATTTCTCCTCTATATGTTTCAATGTACGCTCAAATACATCAGCCCCACTCTCGCAATGACAGTGACAATGGAATCCTTCTATGTCAGAAGGCAATTTTTCCGGCAATTTATCTGCAGAAACACCAAATCGCGTACCCGGTGCGCAAGGATTATATAATAAGGTGGAAACCTCAGAATATTCAGGATTCACCCGCAACCCATATTTGATAGAAGGATTTGCTCGTCGGGCACGTTCATGATATCGCTCATACTGAGAAAGCGAATTGAACGAAAGATGACTGGAACACCGAGCTATCTCGTCAATTTCATAATCAGTATAAGCAGGCGAGAACGTATGAGCAGGACTCCCGAACTTTTCAAAAGCCAATTTTGCCTCACTCAAGGAACTAGCCGTTGTGGAATTGATATACTCTCTAAAGATAGGAAAAGTCTTCCACAAAGCATATGCTTTAAAAGCAAGAATAATTTCCACATCGGCACGCTCAGCCACACTTTTGATGAGCGATAAATTGCGGCGCAGAAGTTCCTCCTCCAAAACGTAAATTGGTATGTGAACTTCGCAAAAAGATGATAAATTTACTCTCATTTCTTGATAAATATTAATTTTATGGTGCAAAGATAGCTTTTTATCCCGATATAATTGCATGTTTGCGAAATTTTTAATACTTTTGCAGTATAAAATGCATTTTGACGATGAAATTAGCAATAATGACAAAGTCCACATTCTTTGTGGAAGAAGACAAGATACTCACCTCGTTGTTCGACGAGGGCATGGACAACCTGCACCTTTTCAAGCCAGGTTCCTCACCCATGTATTCAGAGCGATTGCTCACTTTATTGCCAGAAGACTACCGTAGCAAGATTACGGTTCACGATCATTATTACCTCAAGCAGGAATACGACTTGGCGGCAATACATATCGATGACCCACTTGCATCAGTACCAGATGGCTATAAGGGTAAGTACAGCCGCACCTGTACAGATCTCTCCATGTTGAAGGAGATGAAAAAGAAATCAAACTACGTTTTTCTGAAGAATATCTTCGACTGTATTGAGTTCAAGGATGAAAAATCCTCTTTCTCCATGCAGCAGCTTGAGATGGCTGCCAAGGCTGGACTCATCGACAAGAAGGTATATGCTTTAGGAGGAATGAGTTTGGAGAACATCAAGATAGCCAAAGAACTTGGTTTTGGGGGTGTTGTCATCTGTGGCGACTTGTGGAACCGATTCGACATCCACAATGAGAAAGACTTTAAAGAGCTGATTCTCCATTTTGAAAGATTGAGAAAAGCAAGCAGCTAAGTTCTTTCTCCATAACATTAAAATTATAGTAAATAACTATTCAAAGCATCTATAGTAAATAACTATTAATACACATAAACACTAAGTAGAAATGAGTGACAAGAACTCTTTTTTGGTATTCTCTGGTACTAATTCGAGATACCTTGCAGAGAAAATCTGCGCTAGTTTAGGTTGCCCACTGGGTAATTTGGTAGTAACCAAGTTCTCTGATGGTGAGTTTGGCGTTTCTTTCGAGGAATCTATCCGCGGCCGCGACGTATTCCTTGTGCAGAGCACCTTCCCTAATTCAGACAACTTGATGGAGTTGCTCCTGATGATTGATGCTGCCAAGCGTGCATCTGCTCGTAACATTATCGCTGTAGTGCCATACTTCGGTTGGGCTCGCCAGGATCGTAAAGACAAGCCACGTGTCAGCATTGGTGCTAAATTGGTTGCCGACTTGCTTAGCGTAGCAGGCATCGACCGCCTCATCACTATGGACCTCCACGCAGACCAGATCCAGGGATTCTTCGATGTTCCTGTTGATCACCTCTATGCTTCAGGCGTTATATTGCCATACTTGCAGAGCTTGCGCCTCAAGGATATGGTAATTGCTTCTCCAGATGTTGGCGGTTCTAAGCGTGCCAATACTTATGCTAAGTACTTCGGTTGCCCTCTCGTTCTTTGCAACAAGACTCGTGCTCGCGCTAACGTGGTTGCCAGCATGCAGATTATCGGTGATGTAAAGGACAAGAATGTTGTCATCATCGACGACATGGTTGACACTGCAGGTACTATTACCAAGGCTGCCGACATCATGAAGCAGGCTGGTGCCAAGACTGTTCGTGCCTGTGCTTCTCACTGTGTAATGAGTGGTCCAGCTTCAGAACGCGTACAGAATTCAGCTCTCGAGGAGATTGTTTTCACTGATTCAATCCCTTACACCAAGCGTTGCGACAAGGTTAAGCAGCTCACTATCGCTGATATGTTTGCTGAGACTATCCGCCGCGTAGAGGACAACGAGAGTATTTCTTCTCAGTATCTGGTATAAGGAAATATCATCATACAAGTTTACAAGGAGTCTTTCTTTTAAAAAGGGAAGACTCCTTTTTTATGATTCCATTCTTCCCTTGTTTCTAATCTACATTCACTTTTCACAATTCACTTTTCACTTTCCACAGCTACAATAACACTGTTCATTGTTCGATTTCAAACAAAAAAATCCTGTATCCCCAAAAGAGATACAGGATTCATATATTTATAATGTGACAATGTCGCTATTATATTAGTTCAACCACTTCACGTAGCAGAAGTCCTGACGGTGTGGCAACTTATCATTCTTAGGATACATACGTACGCCTGTCTTGAATGAACCAGCATTGATTGGCTCAATCTCAGCCTCGAATGTAAAGTTGTTGCCCTCATGACCAACCATCTTGAATGGATAAACAGCATAAATCTGCTTGCCATCCTCAGGCTGATCCTTCAATACAACAAGCTCCAAGCCTACAGCATCGTTCAAGCCCTGCTCATCGATTACATACTGGATCTTGATCTTCTGACCAGTCTCAGCAGCCATCAACATGCAGTCGTCCTTTGATACTACGTGAATGCCATCCCAACGCTCAGCAACGCTCTCCTTCCAAAGTGCAATCTCCTTAGCCAAAGCATTGTCGTTAGCGCTCAACTTCTTGAAGCGAGCTGCCTCCTTGTTATAGAACTTATCATAGTAGTCATCCAACTGACGCTTCATTGTGTAATGAGGAGCGATAGTAGCGATAGAATTCTTTACTACCTGGATCCACTCCTTGCTGAAGCCTTCCTTGTTCTTGTTGTAGTACATTGGGATGATGTCGTTCTCCAAGAGGTTGTAGATAGTAGCAGCATCAAGCTGATCCTGGTAACCCTGGTTCTGGTATGTACGCTTCTCAGGAAGAGCCCAACCAGCACCCTCGCGGTAGCCTTCTACCCACCAACCATCAAGTACAGAGAGGTTGACAACACCATTCATCTCAGCCTTCTCGCCAGATGTACCAGAAGCCTCCAATGGACGTGTAGGAGTATTCATCCAGATATCAACACCTGAAACCAGGCGACGAGCCAAAGTCATATCGTAGTCCTCCAAGAAGATAATCTTACCGAGGAACTCTGGACGCTGGCTAATCTCGAAGATTCGCTTGATCAAGCCCTGACCAGCACCATCAGCTGGGTGAGCCTTACCAGAGAAGAAGAACAATACTGGGTGCTCTGGATCGTTAACAATCTTAGACAAGCGATCCAAGTCTGTGAAGAGCAAGTGAGCACGCTTGTATGTAGCGAAACGACGGCAGAAACCAATCATCAAAGCATTAGGATTGATGCGCTCGAGCAAAGATACTACACGAGCAGGATCACCCTGGTTCTTCAACCAAGTCTGTGTAAACTTCTCACGGATGTAAGCTACGAGCTTCTTCTTCAATGTCATACGGGTATTCCAGATTTCTGCATCTGAAACATTGTAGATGGCATGCCAGATTTCCTCGTTGCTCTGGTCGTTCATGAAGTTCTTGTCGAAATATGTATCGTAGAGCTTACGCCACTCTGTTGCTGTCCAAGTTGGGAAGTGAACACCATTGGTTACATAACCTACGTGGTTCTCCTCAGGGAAGTAACCCTTCCAGATGTTAGAGAACATCTGCTGGCTTACCCAACCATGGAGCTTACTTACACCATTAACCTCCTGGCAAGTGTTGCAAGCGAATGTAGAGAGACAGAAACGCTCGTTATGATCGTCTGCGTTCTCACGACCCATACCGATGAACTCATCCCAAGAGATACCAAGACGCTGTGGATAGCCACCCATGTACTTACCGAAGAGAGCCTCGTCGAAGTAGTCGTGACCAGCTGGCACTGGAGTGTGAACAGTATAGAGAGAAGAAGCGCGAACCAACTCAAGAGCCTGGTTAAAGTTCAAGCCATCCTCCTCGATGTAGTCGCAGAGACGCTGCAAGTTGCAGAGAGCAGCATGACCCTCATTGCAGTGATAGATATCCTTCTTGATACCCATCTTCTTCAATGCGAGCATACCACCGATACCGAGCAAGATTTCCTGCTTCAAGCGGTTCTCCCAGTCACCACCGTAGAGAGAGTGAGTGATAGGACGGTCGAACTCTGAGTTCATATCATTATCTGTATCCAAGAGATACAACTTGATACGACCAACGTTCATCTGCCATACGTATGCATGTACCTGATAGTTTGTGTAAGGAACATCAACTACCATTGGGTTACCATTCTCATCATATACTCGCTCGATAGGGAGAGAGTTGAAGTTCTGAGCGTCATAGTTAGCAATCTGCTGACCATCCATACTCAAAGACTGCTTGAAGTAACCATATCTGTAGAGGAAACCAACGGCACACATATCCACGTTGCTGTCAGATGCCTCCTTCAAGTAGTCACCAGCAAGCATACCAAGACCACCAGAGTAGATTTTAACCACCTGGTTAATACCATACTCCATACAGAAGTAAGCTACAGAAGGGCGCTTTGAGTTTGGCTTAACATCCATGTACTCGCGGAACATCTTATAGACGTTTTTAACCTTAGCCATTGTCTCCTTATCCTTAACAATAGCCTCCTTGCGGTCGTAGCTCAAACGCTCCAAAAGCAATACAGGGTTAGCGTTGCACTTCTCGTACAAATCAGCATCAAGGCTCTTGAACAAGTCACGACCCTCATAGTTCCATGCCCACCACATGTTGTGAGCAATCTCGTCCAAGCACTTCAACTCCTTAGGAAGGCTAGACTTAATAGTAGTCTCCTTCCATTGAGGAGCATTAGCATAGTCTGCTTTAATTTTCATTGTGTTTCGATTTATATTAAAGTATTTATATTCTCTATAACTATATTGTGATTTCTCACTACCGAGAGAGAGATTTCTTTATTTTTCCATACGGGCTTCTGCCTTTCTCAAAGCAAAATCGTAAGCATCATAATAGTACTCGATAAAATGCTTCCACAAAGCCTTTTCTGAGAGTTTCTCGGCATTCTTGCGACACTTGTTCACCTGAGTTTTTGTGAAACCAGAGTACTTAGCTACAGTATCCTTGATGGCATCAGCCACCTCTGAGTAATTGTAGTCAGTGCGCTTGATTACCTTCACACCATCCTCAATCTCGCTGTAGCTACCCTTCTCCGAGTTAGCCCAGAGACCGAAACCTGCCAAATCGGTAGTGATGCATGGCACCTTGAAAGCTACAGCCTCCAACGGAGTATAGCCCCATGGCTCATAATAAGAAGGATAGATGCAGAGGTCATTACCCAATACAACATCATAGTAGCTCTTGTTGATAATGCCATCATCACCAGTCAAATAGCAAGGTAAGAAAATCAACTTCACCTTGTCTTCCTTTTTATTATGCATATTGAAGTACTTCAACATACCCAACACATTGTCATGGCTCATATTATGCAACCAATGCGTAATCTCCGGAACTTCCAATGGAGTATCAAACTTCTTGCCACTTTCCAAACGGTCCAGAAGATCCTGACGTGGATCACCTACCCAACCTGGTACATCGATGAATGCCAGAACATTCTTCTTTAAGTTACTATCTCGAAGCAAACGATTCATTGCCTCAATATAAACATCGATACCTTTGTTGCGGAACTCATAGCGGCCACTAGTAGAAACGATAAGTGTATCATCGTCCAAGTCTGTACCCATCAAAGCATTAGCAACATCGAGCAAACGCTTTCTTGCCTCTTTACGCTTTTTGGTGAAAGTAGCAGCCTTAGGCACAAAACTATTATCAAAACCATTAGGCAAAACGAAGTCTACTGGTTTATCCATCAACTCCTTACACTCATTTGCAGTAATGTCGCTCACTGTTGTAAAACAGTCCACATACTTGGCAGTCTGTTTCTCAATAGAATGCTTGCTCTGCATATTAAGCTCCTGTGCCATCTGATCGCCATTATAGGCAAAGAGATAGTCATAAAGAGGCTTATTGTTGCCCGCAATACTACGACCGATGCTAGTAGCATGAGTAGTAAATACAGTAGCCACCTCAGGGAGATGCTTGTTAACATAAAGCACGCCAAGACCGGTCATCCATTCATTACCATGATAGATAACCTTCTTACCCTTTTCCACTACATGTTTATAGAAACTTTCTACCACTAAAGCGGCAGCATAAGAGAACATAGAAGCTTCGTCATAATCACCATATGCGTGAAGACTATCTACCTGATAGTCATTCCAAAGCTGTCCATAGATTTGGTCTTAGATCGGAAGAGCGTCGTGTAGGGAAAGAGTGTAGATCTCGGTGGTCGCCGTATCATTAAAAAAAAAAA
>USQD01000091.1 GCA_900556795.1 uncultured Prevotella sp.
ATAGTTTGCCCCATAATCTCAAAAAAAGTATAAGAAATTTGCTTATTTCGAGGAAAAGTAGTAATTTTGCAGCGTTATATAACATATAAAGGTTTAAACGATTTAAGATTAGAAATTTTGATAGAGAAACATATAGTACTCGAAGATGTAGATCCAGTGATGTTCTACGGAGTGAATAATGCTCATCTACAGATGATAAAATCACTGTATCCTAAGTTGCGTATCGTGGCACGTGACAACGTGCTTCGTGTGCTTGGCGACGAGGAAGAAATGGCGAAAGCAGAAGAAGACATTGAGCTGATGCGCAAGCACTTAGCTAAATATAACATGCTCAATGAAGAAGATATCCTTGATATTGTGAAAGGCAAACAGACCAAAGCTGACTCCGTAAAAGGCGTGCTGGTATACAGCATCAGCGGAAGACCTATCAAGAGCCGCAGCGAGAATCAGCAGCAACTCATTGAAGCTTACGAAAAGAACGACATGGTATTTGCCGTGGGTCCTGCCGGAACCGGCAAGACCTACCTCAGCATCGCCCTTGCCGTAAAAGCACTCAAGGAGAAAGCCATTAAAAAGATTATCCTCTCACGACCTGCCGTAGAAGCGGGCGAAAAGCTCGGTTTCCTGCCAGGCGACATGAAAGATAAAATTGACCCTTACCTGCAGCCACTGTATGATGCACTGGAAGACATGATTCCTGCCGTCAAGCTGCAAGACATGATGGAAAAGCACATTATCCAGATTGCGCCACTTGCCTTCATGCGTGGACGCACACTCAGCGACGCCGTCGTCATTCTTGACGAGGCGCAGAACACAACCTCTCAACAGATTAGAATGTTCCTTACCCGTATGGGCATGAACACCAAGATGATCATCACCGGCGACCTGACCCAGATTGACCTGCCTAGAGAGCAGCGAAGCGGACTGAAGGAAGCACTCAAGATTCTGGACGGTGTGGAAGGCATCGGAGTGGTGAAGCTGGGACAGAAGGATATCGTGCGCCACAAACTCGTAACCCGCATCGTCAATGCATACGACAAGTATGACAAGGAGAGAGCGGAAGCACGAGAAGCTCTGAAAGCAGAAAAAGATAATTCAAAATAATCAGAATTAAGAATGAACAGAATGATTATTCTAAACATATCATCAAGTTCAAAGTTCAAAATTCAAAGTTCAAAGTAAAATGAAAGCATTAACAAAGACAGATTTCCATTTCGATGGACAGAAGAGTGTTTACCACGGTAAAGTACGTGATGTGTATGACATTAACGACGACATCCTCGTGATGGTCGCTACCGACAGAATCTCAGCGTTCGACGTTGTTCTGCCTAAGGGTATCCCATTCAAGGGACAGGTGCTCAACCAGATTGCAGCTAAGTTCTTGGACACAACTACAGACATCTGTCCAAACTGGAAGTTGGCTACTCCAGACCCTATGGTAACTATTGGTTTGAAGTGCGAGGGTTTCCGCGTAGAAATGATCATCCGCTCAATCCTCACCGGTAGCGCATGGCGCGACTATCAGAAGGGATGCCGTGAGATCTGCGGTGTGAAGTTGCCTGACGGAATGCGCGAGAACGAGCGTTTCCCTGAGCCTATCATCACTCCTACTACCAAGGCTGACGAGGGTCACGACATGAACATCTCTAAGGAAGAGATCATTGCCCAGGGTATTGTTAGTGCAGAGGATTACGCTGTAATGGAAGACTATACACGCAAGATCTTCGCTCGTGGTCAGGAAATCGCTGCTAAGCAGGGCTTGATTCTCGTAGACACAAAGTACGAGTTCGGCAAGCGCGACGGCAAGGTTTACCTCATCGACGAGATCCACACTCCAGACTCTAGCCGCTACTTCTATGCTGATGGCTACGAGGAGAAGTTTGAGAAGGGTGAGCCTCAGCGCCAGCTTTCCAAGGAGTTCGTTCGCCAGTGGCTCATCGAACACAACTTCATGAACGAGCCAGGTCAGACCATGCCAGAAATCACCGACGAGTATGCAGAGAGTGTATCAGACCGCTACATCGAGCTTTACGAGCACATCACAGGCGAGAAGTTCGACAAGGCTGCTGAGGAAGGTGACATCGCTGCACGTATCGAGAAGAACGTAAGTGAATGGCTTGCTACACGTAAATAATTAATAATGTATAAGCAAGAACAGATTAAGCCCTACGAGGGCACAGGAGATAAGGGCAAGCTGGTAGAGGAGATGTTTGACAACATCGCCCCTACCTACGACACCCTGAACCACCGACTCTCGTGGGATATCGACAAGGGATGGCGCAAGAAGGCAATCAAGCGACTTGCGCCCTTCTCTCCAAAGAAAATGCTCGACATCGCCACAGGCACCGGCGACTTCGCCATCCTTGCCGCCCGGATGCTGCATCCCGACAAACTCATCGGAGCAGACATCTCGCAGGGAATGATGGAGATAGGAAGACAGAAGGTAAAGCAGCTGGGACTTGACGGAGTGATCCGCTTCGACAAGGAAGATTGTCTCCACCTCTCATACGAAGACAATACATTTGATGCAGTAACTGCCGCCTTCGGCATCCGCAACTTCCAGAACCTGGACCAGGGCCTTCGCGAAATGTGCCGAGTACTGAAGAAGGGAGGACATCTCTGCATCGTAGAGCTCACCACTCCGGTCAGCTTCCCGATGAAGCAGTTGTTCCACATCTATTCGCATACAGTATTGCCTATCTACGGCAAGCTGATTTCGAAAGACCAGAGTGCCTACAGCTACCTCACCAAGACCATCGAGGCATTCCCTCAGGGAGAGACGATGATGGAGGTATTCAAGAAGGCAGGTTTCGAGAAAGCAGAGTTCACCCGACTCACCTTCGGCATCTGCACACTCTATTTTGCAACCAAATAAATTATGAATTTTAAATAAGAATATCAGTATGGACAAGTATGGACTCATAGGTTTCCCTTTGGGCCACTCCTTCTCAAAAAGCTATTTCAACGAGAAATTTGAGAACGAGGGAATCAATGCCAAGTACATCAACTTCGAGCTGCCTAGCATCGAAGGTTTAGCTGAGGTACTCGACACCAATCCCGAACTGAAGGGTTTCAACGTAACCATTCCTTACAAGGAGAAAGTAATCAGCTATCTCGACAGCGTAAGCCCTGAGGCCAACGCCATCGGAGCCGTCAATGTGGTGAAGGTTGATCACAAGGGCAATGAAACTGTGCTCACCGGCTATAATAGCGACGTCATTGGCTTTACAAAGAGCATCGAGCCATTCCTGGAGAAGTGTCATAAGAAAGCACTTATCCTGGGTACTGGAGGTGCATCTAAAGCCATCAACTACGGTTTGAAATCACTAGGTCTGGAAACCTTGTTTGTAAGTCGATACGAACGTCCTGGTACTATTCAATACGAAAAGATTACTCCTGAGGTAATCAAGGAATACAATGTCATCGTCAACTGTACTCCAGTGGGCATGTATCCTCATGTAGATGAGTGCCCTCCGCTGCCTTACGAGGCGATGGACACCCACACGCTGCTCTATGACCTCATCTACAATCCTGACGAAACCCTTTTCATGAAGAAGGGAAAAGAACATGGAGCCACAGTAAAGAATGGTTTGGAGATGCTGCTCCTCCAGGCATTTGCCAGCTGGGATTTCTGGCATGAAGAAAAATAAATACTTCATAAACGTAGATGTTTACAAGTACAGATTCAGCATAGTAAACTTGAACATCTACATTTATAAGAACGATAAGGAAATTATAAGAATCATAATTGGAGATCAATTTAGATATGAGTAACAATAGATATATGATGCGCGGTGTAAGCGCAGCAAAGGAAGACGTTCACAACGCCATCAAGAACATCGACAAAGGTATCTTTCCACAGGCTTTCTGCAAGATTATACCTGATATCCTGGGCGGAGACCCAGAGTATTGCAACATTATGCACGCCGACGGTGCAGGTACCAAGTCTAGCTTGGCTTACATGTACTGGAAGGAGACTGGCGACCTCTCTGTATGGAAGGGTATCGCTCAGGATGCTATCGTGATGAATACCGACGACCTGCTCTGCGTGGGTGCCGTAGACAACATCCTCGTTAGCTCTACCATCGGCCGCAACAAGATGCTCATCCCTGGCGAGGTCATCTCGGCTATCATCAACGGAACCGACGACCTGCTCCACGAGATGCGCGAGATGGGTATCGGCATCTATCCTACAGGCGGTGAGACTGCCGATGTGGGCGACCTGGTTCGTACCATCATCGTTGACTCTACCGTAACCTGCCGCATGAAGCGCAGCGACGTCATCAACAACGCCAACATCCGTCCAGGCGATGTAATCGTAGGTCTCTCTTCTACAGGTCAGGCTACATACGAGAAGAAGTACAACGGCGGCATGGGTAGCAACGGTTTGACTTCTGCCCGCCACGATGTATTCGCCAAGTATCTCGCTGAGAACTATCCTGAGAGCTACGACCACGCCGTGCCAGAAGAGTTGGTTTACAGCGGCAAGTATAAGTTGACCGATGAGGTTGAGGGTTCTCCTATCAACGCAGGTGAGCTGGTTCTCTCTCCTACCCGCACCTATGCTCCGGTCATCAAGAAGATTCTGGATGAGCTTCGCCCAGAGATTCACGGTATGGTTCACTGTACAGGTGGTGCCCAGACCAAGGTTCTGCACTTCGTAGGCGAGAACTGCAAGGTAGTGAAGGACAACATGTTCCCTGTACCTCCACTCTTCAAGGCAATCCACGACTGCTCAGAGACCGACTGGAAGGAGATGTATCAGGTATTCAACATGGGTCACCGCATGGAGATCTACGTTCGCCCAGAGGTAGCTGAGAAGGTCATCGCCATCAGCAAGAGCTTCAACATCGATGCCCAGATTGTGGGTCACATCGAGGAAGGCAAGCGCAGCCTGACCATCAAGAGCGAATTCGGAACATTCGAATACTAAAAATAGAATTTAAAATTAATGGATAATAACAACATATTACAGAAGCTAGAAGGCTTAGAGAGCCGATACGAGGAAGTAAGCACCCTCATTACCGACCCTGATGTCATCGCCGACCAGCCACGCTACGTGAAGCTGACCAAGGAGTGGAAAGACCTTGGCGACATCATGGATGCACGCAAGCGATACATCAACTGTCTGAACAGCATCAAGGAGGCTAAGGATATTCTCGCCAACGAAAGCGACCCAGAAATGAAGGAGATGGCTCGCGAGGAACTCAACGAGAACGAGGCTCTGCAGCCTAAGCTCGAAGAAGAAATCAAGATTGCCCTGGTTCCTAAGGATCCAGAGGATGCCAAGAATGTTCAGATGGAGATTCGTGGCGGTGCCGGTGGCGACGAGGCTGCCCTCTTCGCCGGTGACCTCTTCTCTATGTATAAGAAATATTGCGAGTCTAAGGGATGGACCATCAGCGTGACTTCTGTCTCTGAGGGCGCAGTGGGTGGATACAAGGAAATCGACTTCGCTGTAAGCGGAACAGATGTTTACGGTACATTGAAGTATGAGTCTGGTGTTCACCGTGTTCAGCGTGTACCTGCCACTGAGACTCAGGGCCGTATGCACACCTCAGCTGCTACCGTGGCTGTTTTGCCAGAGGCAGATAAGTTTGAGGTGAACATCAATGAAGGTGACATCAAGTGGGATACCTTCCGAAGTTCTGGTGCCGGTGGTCAGAACGTGAACAAGGTAGAGTCTGGAGTTCGCCTCCGATATCCTTGGAAGAACCCTAACACTGGCGAGGTAGAGGAAATCCTTATCGAGTGTACCGAGACCCGTGACCAGCCAAAGAACAAGGAGCGTGCCTTGAGCCGCCTCTATACATTCATCCACGACCGTGAGCATCAGAAGTATGTTGACGATATCGCCAGCCGCCGCAAGAGCCTCGTCTCTACCGGTGACCGCAGTGCGAAGATTCGTACCTACAACTTCCCACAGGGCCGTGTTACCGACCACCGTATCGGTTATACCACCCACGACCTCAATGGTTTCCTGGCTGGTAACATCCAGGATATGATTGATGCCCTGACCGTGGCTGAGAACGCAGAGAAACTGAAAGAAACAGAATTGTAAAACCCTACCGAGGTTTTGTATGTGACTCCGCAGTTTTAAAGCTTTTGCCCTTACAGGGCGACAGACCTGATGACATGATTACCCAGGGTATTGCCCTGGGCTAGGGGCTTCTGCCCTTTCAGGGCGTGTGGAGCAAACATATGAAATTCAAGTGTGGAGCAAACATATGAAATTCAAATAACTTAAAAAGAAATGAACAGAAAAGAACTTGTAGAGCAGATTTTCGCCAAGAAGAGTTTCTTGTGCGTAGGTCTTGACACAGATATCAATAAGTTGCCTAAGTGCATCACAGAGGATGAAGAAATCCAGGGCGCAGAAGCCGAGATGATGTTTAAGTTCAACCAGGCTATCATCGACGCAACCGCTCCTTACTGTGTGGCTTACAAGCCAAACCTGGCTTTCTATGAGAGCCGTGGCATTGACGGCATGATTGCCTTCGAGAACACCATCAAGTATCTCAAGAGCCACTATCCAAACCACTTCATCATCGCTGATGCAAAGCGTGGCGATATCGGCAACACATCCAAGATGTACGCCCAGACTTTCTTCGAGGAGTATAATCTCGATTCTGTAACCGTAGCTCCTTACATGGGCGAGGATTCTGTCAAGCCATTCCTCGAGTATGAGGGCAAGTGGGTCATCCTTCTGGCTTTGACCAGCAACAAGGGTAGCCACGACTTCCAGCTCACAGAGGACAAGGAAGGCGAGCGCCTCTTCGAGAAGGTGCTGAAGAAGAGCCAGGAATGGGGCAACGACGAGAACATGATGTACGTAGTAGGTGCTACTCAGGGTCAGATGTTCGAGGACATCCGCAAGGTAGCTCCTAACCACTTCCTTCTCGTACCAGGTGTAGGTGCCCAAGGTGGTAGCCTCCAGGAGGTTTGCAAGTATGGCATCATCAAGGATTGCGGTCTGCTCGTCAACTCATCTCGCGGCATCATCTACGCCAGCAACGGTGAGGACTTCGCAGAGGTAGCAGGCCAGAAGGCAAAGGAATTGCAGGAAGAAATGGCAGCAGAGCTTGCCAAGCTGGGCTAAGCCTCCCGCCAGGTATCCCGCTAGGCGTCCCGGCGGATTTGAAATCCGCCGTAAAAAAAGGTTCGACCTATTAAACCGGGGGATTTGCAATCCCCACCAAAAATAAGATTTTAGGCGCAAAGTATCTTGAAAAAGACGCTTTGCGCCTTAAAAATACCTATTTGTTGGCGAAAAAAGCAAAATATTACAAAAGAATGACGAGAATCTAAATTTATTTTGTTATTTTTGCAAACAAAAAGATCGGAAGAGCGTCGTGTAGGGAAAGAGTGTAGATCTCGGTGGTCGCCGTATCATTAAAAAAAAAAAAA
>USQD01000092.1 GCA_900556795.1 uncultured Prevotella sp.
AGAAACATCAAGAAGGCCTTGAAGGCAGTTATTGCTGATTACATGACCGCTATGGAAATGTATGGTGAGGCTTTGAACAGAAGCCGTGGTTGTGCTTGCGCATAAGGGATTATATCCCGAATGCAATAGCATTTTTGAGAGAAAACAAACGAACTAATTACGTTTATTATAATATAAAAAAAGCGTGTGAGTAGCATTACTTACACGCTTTTTCTTTTATTATGTGGTATCAATCTGATAACAAACTGAATCATTCCTGGATATTTACCATTCCATAGAGAAGGTGATGCCTCTTCGCATCATATCCTTTGCCGTAGGCTTCAATCGGGTAAGGAATCCTTCCCAGGAGCGATTCTTCTGAAAACTCCATCCTGCTTCCGCCAAAGCCAATGCACGTGGATAAGCCTGATAATAGATGCGCTCAGGAGAGTTGATACACTCACTCCATAAGGTTCCGGCTACACCAAAGAGGTTGTTCTTTTCAAACTCCTCTCCCATTCCCCATGCAGGATCAAGATCGTAGGCTGCCTTCAAGGAAGTAACCGGCATTCCCCAGTTTACCTCAGGCATGTCGCCCTTGGCCATCGGATAATCGAAATAGCAATGTTCACCTGGGCAAAGTAAGATGCGGGCATTGTTCTCCACCGCTGCCACCAATGCTTCCTTGGTGAGACCTGCACGCCATGCAAAGGTAACGCAACCTGGCTGAATCTTCTTGAAATCGGTCTCATACCAGAACATCGGAGTCTTATGATATTGGGTGCGAAGAAGATCTATCACACGGTCGAAGAGATAGCCCTGCAGCTTCCAGTTCTCAGAACGGTCGGTAGAAGTAATACCGAGTTTCTTCTTCAATGCCTGACACTTAGGACAGTTAGTCCAGCAATTGAGGGCAGGATTACCAGCCTCATCACCACCCAGATGAATGTATTCAGAAGGGAAGACATCGGCAAGCTCCTTGAATACATTTCCAAGAAACTCGTAAGTGAATTCATTACCGGCACAAAGCAATTCGTCAGATACACCGCAAGTAGTACGGATAGGCTTTCTTACTCCCTGGCAGGTCAATTCCGGATATACGCTGATAGCAGCCACCTCATGACCCGGCATCTCAATCTCAGGTACCACCTGGATATGATACTTGGCACAATATGCTACAAAGTCGCGCATCTGCTCCTGTGTATAATATCCCTTGATAGGCATCAGCATATCGTCCATACCCCATCGGCTGCTAGCCTCAGCAGTAAGACGAGGATATTTCTTGATTTCGATAGTCCAAGCCTGATCATCCACCAAGTGAAGATGAAGCATATTGAGCTTATAGCGAGCCATCTCAGGAACGAAAGCCTTCAACTCTTCGTATGGGATAAAGATACGGCAAGGATCCACCATCAACTCTCTTACATGAGTGCGGGGCTGGTCTTTCAAAGCCAGCTGTGGGATGGCATCGCAACCCACCTTAGATGCATTGCCACGAAGCAACTGGTCGAAAGTCATCAATCCGTAGAAGACACCAGCTGCAGTCTTTCCCTTGATGACCACACCTTTCTGCTGTACTTCCAGAGTATAAGCCTCAGCATCGGTAAGAGTAGGATCAATGGCAAGGGTCATCGTCAGCTGTGCTCCCTTCTGCTGAGCATTTCTCTCCTTGAGGATTCTGCCAGCATGTTCACGCTCATTAGCCAGACCTTCATCTGCCACAATCTTCCAGTTTCCTGCCACCTGCAACGGTGCAGCCTTTGCCTTCACCTTCAGATCCATCGGTACAGGAATCAGGCAAGCTTCAGGATTGCATACTTCCCTAGCCTGTTTCACTTCTCCGAAGAAAGCCTTCCAACCTCGTGCCTTGCGGTAAGCCTTTTCGCTGCCTCTTGGCATGACCAGTTTCACACCACGCATGTTCACGCCCGAAAAAGCCGTAGCAGCTGCCTTTGGTGGAATATGGGAATTAACCCTGATGACCTGTACCCCCTCAAGATTGGCAAAAGAGAACTCTCCTATCTCCGGTGTACCTTCGATTGTTATGGTTTTCAGAGACTTGCAACCGGAAAAGGCTGCTGCGCCCACCTTCGTTACCGACTTGGGAATCACCACTTCCAGCAGGTTATCGCAGGCAAAGAAAGCCTGAGTACCTATCTCCTGCAACTGATTTGGCAAGATGATATGCTGCAGATGATGACGGGAATGGAATGCATTCTTAGGAAGAACAGGACAGGTTGCCTCGCTCAGGTCCAGGTTTCTCAACTGCCAGCAGAGATCACGAAGCTGGCGGAAATCTGAATTTTTCGTAGTTGTCAAGGTTCCTGTCAACTTTAGATTAATAGCAGCAGATTTCTTCTCGGCATTCAGGTCTTTCATGTTGGCAATGGTTTGTGCCGACATGGAAGAAGCCAAGAGAGCAACAACTGCCAATGAAATAAATTTTCTCATACTCTAATGGTTTTAAAGGTTTATAATAATTTGAATATTTTTCTAGATGAAAGCTATTTTCTTGCCATTCTCCACAAAGTCCAGATTAACGACATCGATATTCTTCCACAATACCCAGTCGTTTTCCAGCTCAGCCAGTCCGGCAATATCTTCGCCATAGTTGAAGAGTCGCTCTATCATTGTTCCGTATGTTAGATGATCTATCTTCTCTATCGGATGCAGGATGACCGATTCTTCGAAACAGCCTTTCTTCTCACTCCGAATCTCTACCAGCAACTTCGCCTGCAAGAGTTCTCTTACAGCCTGATTGACTATCTGCTGCGGAATCTCCGTCAAGTCATGAATCTCCTTAGGCGTATAAGCCTGTTCACCCTCATTGAAGCGCTTGCATACCAAATGCATCACCATGCCACAAACCCGGATGCACTGTGACAATTTCAGATGGTCGTAACTGAGATCGCCATCGTAATAATGAATGTTCTGATTGGTATGACAGAGCAAAGCGCCAAAAACCACGATAGCCCAGGATATCTGAAGCCACAACAGAAAAAGCGGAATGGCTGCCAGCGAACCGTAGATGACATTATAGCTGGAAAGAAATACCTGCAGATAGATGTAGCCATACTGCAAGGCTGTCATGCAGATACCCGCCAGGAATGAAGGCACCAGAGTACTGCGGAGCCGGATATAAGTATTCGGAATGACATAATAGCAGAACACAAAGAACAAAAACATCGGAACAAATGCCGCCAAATGAAGGATAAACGAAGGAATCGTATCCCCGATATCGGCTATCTTGTCGACATTATCCACCATATTCACTATCCATACGTTGATGCTCGAAGCAAAGAGAATCATCAGTCCCAGACCGAAAAGGATGGTAGGATATTCTGTAACAATCTGCTTCCACGAACGCTCGCCCGTATGCCAGATATCATCAAAGGTAAGCTCTATCTTCTGCATCAGGGAAACGATGGTATAGAGAAACATCACGATACCCGTACCGATGATATAGTTGCTCTGCGTGTTCTCAATATAATTATGTACGAAGTCAACGATAGTCTTGGCAACAACCGGTTGTGCCTCGAAAGTGGTAGACAGCCATGACTCCAGCAATGACGCATAGCCGAAGCCTCGGGCAATAACAAACATCATCGCCATAAAAGGTATCAAAGCCATGAAGGAGGCGAAAGTCAATGCAGCTACATCCCTTGCCCACATATCCTTTACATAGAAGATGCGACCGGCAAGCATACCCATCTTGATCCAAGACTTCATTCTGCCCCGGAAATCCTTGATATTAGAAGAATTAAACTCTCTAATATCTTCGTAGAATCCTAGTATTCTGTCTATTACCCCCATATTCTGAAGTTTTACTCCGTTATCTAGCAACAAATCCCTCCACAACATCATCTCGTGATGCCGTGAAGGGATTTGTCTTAGTATAATTGCTTAAGCTCTATGATTAATAGAACTTGAAGTAGTTGCGAGCGTTGTTGTAAGAGATGTCCTCTACCATGCGAGAGAGGCTCTCCATATCGTTAGGAAGCAAGCCCTTCTCTACATCATTGCCGAGGAGGTTGCAAAGCAAACGACGGAAGTACTCGTGACGTGGGTAGCTGAGGAATGAACGAGAGTCGGTCAACATACCTACGAAACGGCTCAGAAGACCCAATACAGAAAGTGCGTTCATCTGACGGGTCATACCATCGAGCTGATCATTGAACCACCAGCCAGAACCGAACTGAATCTTGCCTGGGCAAGAACCATCCTGGAAGTTACCGAGCATAGTAGCGATTACCTCGTTGGCGCATGGGTTCAAAGTATAAAGGATAGTACGTGTCAACTTGCCTTCCATGTTCAATTCATTGAGGAAGCTGCTCATAGCCTTAGCTGTAGTGAACTCACCGATTGAGTCGAAACCAGTATCAGCACCGAGCTTATTGTACATCAATGTATTGTTGTCGCGGATAGCACCATAGTGGTACTGCTGAGTCCAGTCGGCAGCGTGATCCATCTCTGCGCAAACCTTGAGGAATGCATGCTTGTACTGACGGATTTCGAGTGCTGAAAGCTGCTGGCCACGCATAGCCTTAGCAAAGATAGTCTCAATCTGAGAATCTGTGTATGGCTCATCGTAGAACTCCTCGATACCATGGTCGCTCAACTTACAGCCATTCTCAGTGAAGAAGTCGTGACGCTTCTGGAGAGCATCTACCATATCTTGGAATGTAGTGAGGGTAACACCAGCTACCTCACCCAACTTGTTCATATATTCAGCGAAGTCTGGCTTCTCGATGTTCATCGCCTTGTCAGGACGCCAAGCAGGAATCATCTTGATTTCGAAACCACTCTCACGTGTCTGCTTGTGATAACGGAGATCATCGATTGGGTCGTCTGTAGTACAAACGCACTCTACGTTATAGTGACGCATCAAGCCGCGAGCGCTGAACTCTGGCAGCTGCAACTTCTCGTTACACTCGTCATAGATTTCACGAGCTGTCTTAGGGCTCAACTGCTTGTCGATACCGAAGGCAGTCTTGAGTTCCAGGTGAGTCCAGTGATACAGAGGGTTACGGAATGTATATGGTACAGTCTCTGCCCATTTCTCGAACTTCTCCCAGTCGCTAGTATCAGTACCTGTGCAGAAACGCTCGTCTACACCGTTGGTACGCATAGCACGCCACTTGTAGTGGTCACCACCGAGCCAAAGCTCTGTAATGCTCTTGAACTTGTGATCATTAGCAACCATCTCAGGGATGAGGTGGCAATGATAATCGATGATTGGCATCTTAGCCGCATGATTGTGGAAAAGGTCCTGCGCAGTCTTTGTGTCAAGCAGGAAGTTTTCATCCATAAATTGCTTCATAACTGTATAGTAGTTTTTAAATGTTTATTTATTACTATTAATTATGACGCAAAGATACAATAAATATTGGAATAATAAATCGTTTAAGCGAAATATTTTTGATAATTTCACTTAAACGATTACGTTATCTTATGAATTTGAGGCTTTGAATATTGAAAAATGTAAATTCAATGTTCAATGTTATACGATGATTCTCGTCTTATGATAGTTCTCACGGAACTCACTTGGCGAGCATCCCTTCTTTTTCTTGAATATTCGATTGAAATTGCTCAGGTTATTAAAACCACAGTCAAACCCGATTTCACTGATGCTTTTGGCTGTATCTACCAGCATGCGTGCCGCATAGCCAAGACGAAGATCGATGATATACTCGGAAATATTCCTGCCCGTATGAAGCTTGAAGAATCGGCTGAATGCACTCGAACTCATACCTGCCAGAGAAGCTAGCTGAGGCAGGCGGAGATCATCCATATAATTCTTCGAGATATAATTCTTCACCTTTAATATACGGCGACTGTCGTCCTCAACGGCAACCTTAGCATAGCTGGAAGAAGCCAAAGTACGCGCATTCTCGCACTTAGACAATTCATAGAGGATGGTCAGGAATTGCTGAACGGCATAAAAGCCATCCTTGATGCTACTCAATGTATCTAACAGACCATACACTTTCATGATTGCCTTCATCGGAAAACAAAGTCCTTTCTTTGCCTCCTGCATCATACGGGTAATGCTGGCGTATGGATTTCTGCCGAAAAGGGTTTCATCGGCCATACTGAAGTCAAACTGAATGGTAATCTCACGAATGTCCTCACTTCGGCATTCGTTCTGCTCCCATACATGCTCCAGGTCAGGAGAAGTGATAAGACAGAGATCATAATCGCCTATAATCTCCTGTGAATCGCCCACAATACGTTTCACACCGGCCGCATTCTCTACGAAATTAAGTTCGAATACCGAATGGTTGTGTATCGGATAGGTAAACTCTTTCTTGTGACGGTCAGCAATATATAGTACATCCTTACCCATCAAAGGGGTAATTTCATGTATGATTCTTCTGTCTTCTGCCATAATAAAAAAGTGATTAATTATCAGTGATTAGTGAATAATGATTAGTGAATAATGATTAGTGATCATCATGCACATACTATAATCACTAATCAATAATCACCAATCAATATATTAAATATTCAAAGTTCTAAGGATTTCGCTCATCTTCTGCTTGGTAGCGATACGTGTAGGTACCAAAGGAAGACGGAGTTCGTTCTCAATGAAGCCCATATCATTCAGCAGAGCCTTCACACCTGCAGGGTTACCATCCACGAAGAGCAGACTGTACAACTCAGTGAAGGAATGATGAATCTTACGTGCAGGCTCGTATTCGCCGCGGAATTCCAGACGAATCATACGGCTGAATGCCTTTGGCAGGGCATTACCGATCACTGAGATTACACCAGCAGCACCACTTGCTATCATAGAGAAAGTGAGTGCATCATCACCACTGATAACTTCAAAGTTATCCGGCTTGTTCTTGATAATCTCATCTACCTGCTCCAGACTGCCACTAGCTTCCTTCACGGCTACTACATTAGGGAAATCGCGCGCAATGCGGCAAGTGGTTTCAGGTTTCATGTTAATACCTGTACGACCAGGAACATTATAGAGTACAATAGGCAGAGGACTAGCCTGAGCAATCGCCTTGAAATGCTGATACAAACCTTCCTGAGATGGTTTGTTGTAATAAGGGCAGATGCTGAGGATGCCGTCAATGCCACTCCAGTCTGTGTTCTTGATTTCATCCACGACAGCAGCGGTATTGTTACCACCACAATATTTCAAAATCTTGACGCGACCCTTGTTCACGTCTTTCACCAATTCAGTAATCTTGTCTTTCTCTTCCTGGGTCAAGCATGGAGCCTCACCAGTAGTGGCAAGGATGCAAAGGAAGTCTGCACCATTGTCAATTTGGAACTCTACCAATCTCTTGAGAGACTGGTAATCAACCGATCCGTCGGCCTTAAATGGAGTAATGAGGGCAACACCTAAGCCCTTAAAAATATTCTGTGCCATAATCTATTAAACAAAA
>USQD01000093.1 GCA_900556795.1 uncultured Prevotella sp.
CTTTGCTGCTTTTTGTTTTTTTATGTACTTGTGATGCGCAAAAACTTTGTGTTTTATTTTGTATTGTCTTCGATTATTCCTATCTTTGCACCAAAAAAGTAAGAATGACTTTATCTGAGTTTATAAATAAGTTTAAGAGTAAGTATCTTTGGGGTAATCTCATAGCCATGTTCCTGGTCTTTGTTTTGCTCTGTGTCGGTGTCAAGTTTGGCATCGATATCTATACCCATCACGGTGAAGCCATCAGGGTACCTGATATCAGATACAAGAAAATTGAGGATGCTACCCGCATCCTGGATGATGCCGGATTGCAGATTGTGGTTACGGATACGGGATATGTACGTTCCCTGCCTGCTGACTGCATTCTGGAGCAGACTCCTGTGTTCGGAGAGTTGGTTAAATCGGGACATGTCATCTATGTGACCATCAATTCCGATCATTCTCCGCGCATCACTGTTCCTGACGTCATAGATAACAGTTCGTTGCGTGAGGCTATGGCAAAGCTGACGGCTATGGGATTCAAGCTGGGCTCACCGGAATACATACCTGGCGAGGAAGACTGGGTTTATGGTATCCTCGTTAAGGGCAGGCATGTGGTGGCTGGTGATAAGGTGTCTATTGATGATACCTTGATTATACAGGTAGGTAATGGCCGACGTGATACTTCCGACTCTTTTGATATCGTTGATCCTATCTCGCATAGTAAAGAGGATGTCATTGAAGGGGAGGGTACCGGAGAAAGCGAGACGGATAATTTCGAGGTGGTTCCTGGTACCGAACCTTCTGAACCGGCACACGAACATCAGCAGAATGAGGTCGTGGAGTAAGGGAAGTAAAGAATGAAGAGTGAAAAATTCAATTGTAAGTACGAATGATATTTTTAGATTATATATATAATAAGGTATATGCTCCTGTAGAGGAAGACTTCGGTTTTGATGATGCGGGAGATATCGATGAACTGGATGACGAACTCCAGATGGAGGAAGGTGGAGCTGTGCCGGCTGGCGAAGGAGGTGATGATCTCTATGAGCACTGGAAGGTGCAGGTGGACGCCAATCAGGATCCTGTCCGCATCGACAAATATCTGGCTGACAAGATGGCTTACCAGAGTCGCAACCGCATTCAGCAGGCTGCCGATGCTGGTTTTATCCATGTAAACGGCAAACCGGTGAAGAGTAATTACAAGGTGCGTCCGAACGATATCGTTACGCTGATGCTCGACCGTCCCCGTCATGAGACCAGTATCAAGCCGGAGGAAATCGACATCAATGTGGTATATGAAGACGACCAGTTGATGGTGGTGAACAAAGAGGCAGGAATGGTGGTTCATCCGGGAGCCGGCAACTTCCATGGTACCTTGATTCAGGCAGTAGCCTGGCATCTGAGAGATATGCCGGAGTTTGATGCCAACGACCCGGAAGTGGGATTGGTACATCGTATTGATAAGGATACTAGTGGTTTGCTGGTTGTTGCCAAGACTCCTGCTGCCAAAACGGCATTGGGTAAGCAGTTCTTTAACAAGACCACCCATCGCAGTTATAATGCCCTGGTTTGGGGAAATATTGTAGAAGATGAGGGACGTATAGAAGGCAATATCGGCCGTGATCCCAAGAACCGTCTTCGCATGAAGGTCTTCGACCCGGATAGCGGTATCGGTAAGACAGCCGTAACACATTATAAGGTGTTGGAGCGTTTCGGTTATACTACATTGGTACAGTGCATTCTGGAAACGGGTCGTACCCATCAGATCCGTGCCCACATGAAGCAGATAGGTCATCCACTCTTTATGGACGAGACTTATGGAGGTGCTGAGATTCTGAGAGGTCAGCGCAGCAGCGGTTACAAGGCATTCATCCAGAATTGCTTCAAACTCTGTCCACGTCAGGCACTCCATGCCAAGACCCTCGGTTTTGTTCATCCTACAACAAAAGCGCAGATGGACTTCGATAGTGAGTGGCCGGAAGATTTTAGACAATTAATAGAAAAGTGGCGCGGCTTCATCGCTGGCACCACAAAAGATACATTCAAAAATATTTAGTAATTATGGAAAATAGCAAGAGAACGATAGCCATCGTATGTGGTGGTGATTCTTCTGAGCACGACGTTTCATTGCGCTCAGGTCAGGGGTTGTACTCATTCTTCGACAAAGAGCGATACAATATTTACCTGGTCGATGTAAAGGGTACCGACTGGCACGTGGCTTTCGATAATGGCGAGACAGCCGAAATCGATAAGAACGACTTTTCTTTCGTAAAGGATGGCAAGCATGTATACTTCGATTATGCTTATATTACCATCCACGGACAGCCTGGTGAGAATGGTGTGATGCAGGGATACTTCGACCTTATCCACCTGCCATACTCTACAAGTGGTGTGCTGGTAGAGGCAATGACCTTCGACAAGTATGTGCTCAACAATTACCTGCGCGGTTTCGGCGTGAACGTGGCAGACAGTATCTTGCTCCGTCGTGGCGAACAGTATGATGAGGACGAGATTGCCGAGCGCATCGGTATGCCTTGCTTCGTAAAACCTGCTGCTGACGGCAGTAGCTTCGGTGTAAGCAAGGTGAAGAATGCCGACCAGTTGGCTCCAGCTCTCCGTGTAGCATTCATGGAGAGCAACGAGGTTATGATTGAAGGCTTCCTCGATGGTGTTGAGATTTCCCAAGGCATCTACAAGACTGCAGAGAAGACCGTGGTATTGCCAGCTACCGAGGTGGTAACCAGCAATGAGTTCTTCGATTACGATGCCAAGTATAACGGTCAGGTACAGGAAATCACTCCAGCCCGTCTCTCTCCAGAGACTGCTGAAGAGGTGGCAAAGACCACATCCCGTATCTACGATATCCTCCATGCCAACGGTATCATCCGCATCGACTACATCATCTCTAAGGATAAGGACGGTAAGGACAAGGTGAATATGCTGGAAATCAATACAACTCCAGGTATGACCGTTACTAGCTTCATTCCTCAGCAGGTGCGTGCTGCAGGTCTTGATATCAAGGACGTGCTCAGCGACATTGTGGAGAATCAGTTCTAATAATTGGGGAATTTATAGAAGTTAAGGGAATTTATAGAAGTTAAGGGACAATAGTTTTGAAGCCTATAGGTGTGGTAAAAAGCATTTGTCCCTTAACTTCCCAAACGACCATAGGGAGTGATAACTTCTCTTTACTTCTCTAACTTCCCATAAAAACATAAAGTTATGAAGATTCCTCAAGAATTTGATACCATTCGACCTTGGGAGCCAGAAGACCTTCCTGAGGTATTCGACCGTTTGCTTTCAAACGATCAGTTCAAGCAAGTGCTTGCTTATCTTTATCCACAAGTTCCTTTCGAGATGATTGCCCAGAAGTTGAAGGCTTGCAAGACCAACCTCGACTTCCAGTTGGCTTTTGCCTATGATTTTGTTCATGGCATTCTGAAGAAGGCAGCTACGGGGTGTGAGATGGATTGTTCGGCTGTGGATAACACCCGCAACTATTCCTTTATCAGCAACCACCGTGATATCGTGCTCGATTCGGCAATCCTCGATGTACTCCTTATTGACAATGGGTTTAAGACCACTTGTGAGATTGCCATCGGTGATAATCTCCTGTCGCTTCCTTGGGTGAAGGATCTGGTACGTGTCAACAAGGCGTTTATCGTGGAGCGTGCCCTGAGTATGCGCCAGATGCTGATGTCCAGCAAGCGTCTTTCCGACTATATGCACTTCGCCATCAAGGAGAAGAACGAAAATATCTGGATAGCCCAGCGTGAGGGTAGAGCCAAGGATAGTGATGACCGTACCCAGAAGAGCATCCTCCAGATGATGGCGATGGGCGGCGAAGGCAGTATTATAGACCGCTTGAAGCAATTGCATCTCGTACCTCTATCTATCAGCTATGAGTATGATCCTTGTGATTTTCTGAAGGCAAAGGAGTTCCAGCAGAAGCGCGATAACGCCGACTGGAAGAAGGGACCTATGGATGATTTGGTAAGCATGCAGACCGGTATCTTCGGCTATAAGGGTCATGTGCATTATCATGCAGCTCCATGTCTTGATGAGTATCTCGATTCTCTGGATCCTGATACACCTAAGCAGGAACTGTATAATAAGGTGGCAGCCTATATAGATGAGCAGATATTCAAGAACTACCGCCTCTATCCCGGCAACTATGTAGCCCTGGATCTTCTGGAGGGTTCTGATGCGCATCAGGCAGAATATACTGCGGAAGATGTAGCTAAATTCAGAGCATATATGGAGAGTCAGCTTGCAAAAATTGACCTTCCTGATAAGGATGAAGCATATTTGAAAGAGCGATTCTTAACCATGTATGCCAATCCGGCACGCAATTATTTGGCTGTAAATAAATAAAGTATGGATAAACAAAAAAAGTCCGAGCCTTCATAAGCCCGGACTTTTTTTGTTTATCTGAATTGTTCTGCTTCCTGTTTCAGTGCCTGTTCGATGTCAATGGTATTGAAAGGTACAGGACCTCGGCTCAATTCCGGGATGTTGAAACTCTTCAGACAGTCGTCGTAAAAGCTCGGCTCCTTTTGTGGGAGTACAAATGGCTTGTGGGCCTTGCCTTGCCGGTCGATATAGCAGAAGTAAGGTCTGCCGTAGATGCCATCATCCCGTTTGCTGATGAAGACAAACCATTTACCGGTATGCGACCAGCAGTGATAGGTGTCGCTCTTCTTGCTGTTCACAATGTTGAGACTGTCGGTCTTGCCTGTCTGTAAATCCAGCATATAGAGGTCTGACTCTGTGTGCCAGGCTGGGAAGGTACCGTAATCAAGGACCGTGAAGAGACAAAATCTGCCGTCAGGACTGAGCTTAGGATGACATACGGAACGGGATGAGTAGAGGGTGTCTATTCTTTCTCCAAATCTGCCATTTTCCTCATTGAAGGGAATGCGCACCAAGGCATATTTCAGATTTTTCAGATTCTTGTCGGACAGTTCCTTCTTGTTGGCTGCACAGTAGTAGATGTATTTGCCGTTGGGCGAAAAGGTGGGAAAAGTCTCCAGACGGCTACTGTCGCTTGCCAGTGGTGATGAGATGATGTGGTTGTCGTTGAGGTCGGCCACATATATGCTGCTTGCCGTATCATATACTTCCAGTCGCTTGTCGGTATTGATATTGAAATCTCTCACCATTGTATTGGTTGAATAGGTGAGATATCTGCCCGAAGGATTGAAACTGTAATATATTCCAGGTGAAGCCATGCCCTTGCCTTGCAGGTTGAGTTTTCTCAGTTTACCGTTGCGGTTGAGTATGGTACCTCCATTTTCTCCTCTTAGATAGATGATGCTGAGATTCTCGTCCTGATTGCCATACGCATACGTGTTCATCTTGAGATTTTTAATCAGGGTGTAGTCGGCGAGTATCTTTTCATCCCAGTTCTCTATACAGCGTTGTTTTATTTTGGTCTTACCCCATACGTCATAGGTTGGTTCTATGAGCTGATAGGTAAGATACGAGTCGATGCTGTCGCTCACCACTTGCCAGGTAAAAGGTCTGAAGGCTGTCCATTTTCCTTCATCGCTCTTGGAATATATCTGCACCTTGATGTTCTTGCCAGCTGCCTTCGCCAGGAAATATTTCCACTCTTTTAAGTCGAACTTCAGATTTTGGCTATTGCTGGTAGCCGTCAGGGTATTATCTGCATCATTCTCATCTGCTCCTTCTATGGTGAGTATGGTCTCTATGTTGCAGAGATGCTTGTTTCGAATCTCGAAGTTGAGCGGTGCGATGTTCACGGGAATGGTAACATCGGCATAGTCGGGATACATATTGGGCAGATGGTTCACCTGCTCCGCATTCTCGTGAGTTTGGGCACATGAGGCGAATAGGAGAAGTCCCGACAGGGTGCTATATAGTATGTTCTTGTATATCATTTCTTCTGTTTTATAAACTGCTTGAATCAGTTTGTTGTTTCTTTTGTGCAAGTTCTATGTCTTTGCGCTTGTCCAGATATTGCTGCAAGAGAGCTTTCTCTTCGTCGGTGGCATGCTTGTCCAGGGAGGCGAAAACTCTGTCAGCCCATCTTTTCCATACAAATGTCTTTTGAAGAATACGAAGATATTTGCGGGTGGCGGCATAATTTCCTCTCACCAGATTGATTTCTGCAAGTCGCTTCACCATGCGGATGTTGCGGCAGTTGGGGGAATATATGTTTCCCAGCATGGCTGCCCGTTCGCAGAAGGTCATATCGTCTAGAGCCCAGTATAGTTCATTCAGTGCATGGATGGTGAGCAGGGAAGGGTTGGCTTCCAATGTCTCAAAGGTACCGATGGCTTTGTTGGGGTACTTCTTTAAGGAAGCAGGCTGACTGCGAAATTGTGCCATGATGAGGTCATGGTAAAACTTCATGTACTGGTTCGGGTTCTTATCCTTTTCAACCATGTTGATTACCTGGTTGTAGTTGCCAAAGTAGTATTTACAATCCACAGCGAGTGTCCTTTCCTGGTCTAATTGTGGTTTTGCCAATTTGCCTATACCTGGATACGTGTAGATGGTCTGGAAATCGCAATAGTAGAGTCGCTTGGTGAGCATGAGGAGGAAGAATGGGATGATCAGGGCGGCAAGACGATAGTAGGTGCCTGCCATCATGATATTGGCAATGCAGCCGGCAAATGTCAAGGCGCCATATACCCATACACCGTATCCGAAGAACCAATGGCAGACGAATACGGAGACGAAGATGCTGATGACGGATACCCAGTTGGCAATTCCTGAACCATTGAGGAAGAGACCCTGCTCGTTCCTTCTTTCTATCTTCTTGATAAACATTCGGGTAGAGATGAGCAGCGAGGTGCTGACACGGAACACGCTGGCTCCACCTGCCACGGCAAGGATGCTGCTCAGACGGTAGTCGTAATGGAAACTGAAACAAATCAGCAGAATCATCACGATGAAGGCGACGGAATGTGCCACCCATCTTCCCTTGATGTCTGCCATTTTTACAGCACATCTGATGTTGTATCCTGTCAGGAAGATACAGAGGGTAAGGATGATAGGACCTGCATAACGGAAATAGTAGAATTGGGTCAGAAAATCGCCTGCCAGACAAGCCAGCCATCCCGGTTTGTCAAGGTAGGTGGTTACATGATCCTACGACATCAGAAGCAGCTGATTCTGCTCCTGATAGAACAGGTGATAGGGATAGCAGAATTGGAAGAATACAAAACATGCGATGGCTCCCAATACATATAGCGAATATATGCCAAAATTAGATTGGCTTGTTTTCTGTTTGTTCATGTTTGTCGGTTTATAAGTTTTTGTATCTGCAAAGGTAGTGA
>USQD01000094.1 GCA_900556795.1 uncultured Prevotella sp.
TGATGAGTATGACCCACCACAATCTTGGCTATTGCCGTAGCCCAGCTACCGCCGCCAATTATCGCTATTTTACCGCAATTATACACTTCGTTAATGTTTAGTGAATAATTTATAATGTATAATTGAAGTCTGGTGCTTCAATTATACATTAATATATTTATTTGTTTGCTGCATCAATCCAGCTCTGGATGTCATCAACAGAAGGCTTCTCGTAGCCGAGCTTGTACTTCTTGTTGATTTCTCCAATCTTCTGCTGGAGTCCCTGAGCCTTCTCTTCACGGATATCAGAGATGAGGTTGAAACCTGCCTTGCGGAGTACGTATGCCCAATCCTCTGGTACGCCAATCTCTTCCCATTCCTTGATGGTGCTCTGTGGCATCTTCTTCTCTGGCTTCATCTGTGGGAAGAACAGAACCTCCTGAATGAAGGTCTTGCCGGTCATCAACATGACGAGGCGGTCGATACCGATACCGATACCTGATGTTGGAGGCATACCGTACTGGAGGGCACGGAGGAAGTCCTGATCGATGATCATTGCCTCGTCATCACCCTTATCGGCAAGCTTCATCTGGTCGATGAAACGCTCTTCCTGGTCGATTGGGTCGTTGAGCTCAGAGTATGCATTAGCAAGCTCCTTGCCGTTTACCATCAACTCGAAACGCTCTGTCAAACCTGGCTTAGAACGGTGCATCTTGGTCAGTGGAGACATCTCTACTGGATAGTCGGTGATGAAGGTTGGCTGGAGGAAGGTGCCCTCGCAGAACTCGCCGAAGAGCTCGTCGATCAACTTACCCTTACCCATGGTCTCATCTACGTCCATGCCCTTCTCCTTGCAGAATGCGCGGATTTCTTCCTCGGTCTTGCCGTTGCAGTCGAAACCGGTCTTTTCCTTGATGGCATCGAGGATAGGCAGACGGCGATATGGAGCCTTGAAACTGATGATGTTGCCATCAATCTCGCGCTCTGGCTTGCCGTTAACGGCGATACAGATAGTTTCGAGCAATTTCTCTGTGAATGACATCATCCAGTTGTAGTCCTTGTACTGAACATAAAGCTCCATACAGGTAAACTCAGGGTTGTGGTTACGGTCCATACCCTCGTTGCGGAAGTTCTTGCCGATTTCATAAACACCCTCGAAACCACCTACGATAAGGCGCTTCAGATAAAGCTCGGTAGCGATACGCATGTACATATCCTGGTCGAGCGCATTGAAGTGGGTAATGAATGGACGGGCTGAAGCACCACCTGCGATGCTCTGAAGGGTAGGAGTCTCTACCTCAGTATAACCAGCGTTGTCAAGTACGTTGCGGAGAGTGCGGAGCACGGTAGCACGCTGCAGGAAGGTATCCTTTACGCCATCGTTTACGATGAGGTCAACGTAGCGCTGACGGTAACGCAACTCTGGGTCGTCGAACTTGTCGTAAGCCACACCATCCTTGTACTTCACGATAGGGAGTGGCTTCAAACTCTTGGAGAGCAGGCACAACTCCTTGGCGTGAACCGAAATCTCGCCAGTTTGTGTGCGGAATACGAAACCCTTTACACCGATGAAGTCACCGATGTCGAGAAGCTTCTTGAATACTGTATTGTAAAGGTCCTTGTTCTCGTCTGGACAAATCTCGTCGCGGGCGATGTAAACCTGGATTCTTCCCTTTGAGTCCTGCAATTCAGCGAAGCTTGCTTTACCCATTACGCGGCGACCCATCATACGGCCAGCGATAACTACCTGGCGTGGCTCGTCCTCGTCCTTGAACTCAGCTTTGATATCAGTGCTGAATGCATTGGTTGGAAACTCTGCTGCAGGGTATGGGTCGATGCCCATCTCGCGCAATGTCTGAAGACTCTGTCTGCGAACGATTTCCTGTTCGCTTAACTCTAAAATGTTCATACTTTATTTAGATATATCTATTTATTTTCTTTTTGTTGGTGCAAAAATACAAATAATTTTCCGAACTCTTGCCCTATTTTTATGCTTTTTAATATAAAAGGTTATTTATCTATGCAAATATTGCGCAAGCCTATAGTTTGATGAAAATTTTTCTGTGATACATCCAGATACCCATCGCTGCGTGGATGGCTACAAAGAAGAGGGCGTAGGTGCTCCCCGCCATTGTTAACCAATATCATGAGGGCTACTGTGAGTCCTCGCATCACGTCGAGTGATTTTAATTTGTTCATAATTTACTTAATGAAATGAATGACTTCTTTCGCAATGTCCACTGGGTCTCCCTCTGGCTTGGAAGAGTATGGGTTCTTCTGTTGAGTCCATGGCTCCTCCAGAGCATACCAGTCGATTTTCGGTGCGCTAGGCAATGCCAGCTGGAAGAGTTCTGTGGATGTCTACAAGGTCATACTCAAAATTGTTTGTTGTTGTTTCAATATGCTGCAAAGATAGTAAAAAATGCGTTTCATACCAAGTAAAAGTGCTTAAAAGTATAAAAAAGACTTATTTATTTTGTTTTGTCTTTTATTTGCATTAATTTTGCAAGAAAATGAGGTGAGGAGTGAGCTGGACATCCGTTTGCTCTTATCCCCCTAAACAACCAACTTTAAATTTTGATAAGGATGAACATAGACGAAGTAGTAAAAAGAATAAGTAAGACCGATGGACTTTCTAAAACCCTCGGCATGCATTTTATCTCAACTCTTGAGCCTGATACGCTTCAGGCTACGATGAAAGTGGATGAGCGTAATCGCCAGCCATTCGGATTCCTGAGTGGGGGTGCTTCTCTGGCATTGGCAGAGAATGTTGCTGGTATCGGATCCTTGGCTCTGTGCCCTGGTCAGATAGCTGTGGGTATCAATGTGAGTGGCACTCATGTACTGGCTGTTAGTGAAGGCGATACGGTTACTGCATACGCCAAGCTGGTTCACAAAGGCAGAACCCTGCATACTTGGGAAGTTGCAATCAAAAACACTGCTGATGAATTAATTTGCACCGTACAGGTAACCAACTATGTGTTTACTCCTAAGAAGAAAGATGCTAAGATGCAGGAATCTAAAAAGACAGAAGAATAAGGTATGAAAGCATTTGCATATTATCGTTTGCCTTATCTGCATCATGCTCATTATGCCGTACAGCATGAGGGTGAGCCGGAAGTTCTCTCCTCTGTGGCTGAACTGAATGGCAAGGAGGGCTTTGTGATAGCTCCTTTCTCGCCATCCGGCGATTGTCCTGTGCTTCTGATTCATCCTGATGAAAGCAAACTGATTGCTGTGGGGAACGAAAATAGCTCTGTTGAGATGGCTCCGGATTCCTCTCCCGATGGGGCTGAAAATGCATCCCGACGTAGCTCTTCATACGTCGGGACGCAGCCAGAACTGCATCGGGACGTAGTAAACGCTGCGTCGGGACGTAATTTTGAGGCCTATGCTAGGGAGTTTGAGTGCTTTCATCATCAATTATCCGAAGAGACTTTCAGTAAGATTGTTTTGGCAAGAAAGGTTTCTTTAGAGAGTGATAAAATCAGAATAAAAAAGTTTGATGATGCTGATGCACAGGATATTGCGTCTTTAAAGGCGCTCTTCTTGAAAACCTGCCGCATGTATCCTCGTCTTTTCGTAGCCTTGGTTTATACATCCCAATCGGGTATGTGGCTAATGGCTACTCCCGAAATCTTGCTCAAGGGAGAGGGAGATGAGTATCAGACGATGTCTTTGGCGGGTACGCAAAAGGCGGAGCCTTCCAAAACCATTGCTGATTATCCGGTAGAGGGCGTGGAATGGTCGAAGAAGAACAGGGAAGAGCAGCAGTATGTTACGGATTATATCGAAGACTGCATCAAGGTCTTTGCTGGGGATTACAGACTGAAAGGTCCGTATACCACGATGGCTGCCAATCTTTATCATCTCCGTACCGATATCTCTTTCAGATTGTTGGATAAAGGCAGATTGGGGGATGTGCTCAATGCTTTGTATCCTACGCCTGCAGTCTGTGGTATCCCAAAGGATGCGGCTCGCCGGTTCATATTGCAGCATGAGCTTCATTCCCGTAAATACTATAGCGGTTTTGTCGGTCCGATTTCTCCGCAGGGAAAGACCCGTCTCTTCGTTTCTCTCCGCTGCATGAACATCTTGCAGGATGGCATCTGTGAACTATATGCCGGTGGCGGATTGCTCAAGGAGAGCGAAATGGAAAAGGAGTGGAAGGAAACTGAAGCTAAAATGCAGACGATCAGGCGGGTATTGCTTTAGCTGAATTGGCAATTGTTAATTATTAATTGTAAATTATATATTATAAATTAGTTTTCGTGTTTAGTAATATCGATAATGTCAATATCCTGACGGGTGTTCTCGCATCTCATGGTGTGAGAAGAGTTGTGGTTTGTCCTGGAAGTCGTAATGCGCCCATCGTACATAATCTTAATGAGATGGATGGCATTACCTGCTATCCAGTCACCGATGAACGCAGTGCGGGATTTGTGGCTATGGGCATTGCCTTGGGTAATCCGTCACCGTGTCCCGATCCTGTAGCAGTCTGCGTTACTTCTGGTTCAGCATTGCTCAATCTCTATCCGGCAGTCTGTGAGGCTTATTATCAGAAGTTGCCAATCATCGTCATTTCGGCAGATAGACCGGAGGCTTGGATAGGCCAGCAAGATGGACAGACCCTGCCGCAAGCCAATGTCTTCGGAACGATGGTGAACAGAAGCGTGAATCTTCCAATCGTATCCAACGAGGAGCAGGCTTGGTATTGTGAACGGATGGCGCATGAAGCGGTCATCGACTGCGTGCACCGCAAGATAGGTCCGGTACATATCAATATCCAGCTTTCTGAACCTCTCTATCAGTTTACGGTAGACAAGCTGCCGAAAACTCATTGGGTGGATTACGTGAAGACCAATCTCTTTGGCGGCAGTTTCCATTACGGTGATATGCTTGATTTTCTGAATGCCAGAAAGCCGATGATCGTGGTGGGACAGGATTATCCATGCAGTCAGCTTTACGGTATCAAGCAGATTGATTCGTGGGCAGTTACGCTCATCGAACCGACGGCTTTAGGTACGTCAAGCGAGGATCCTGCATGCCGGGAATTTTCCAGCAATCTCCTGGTTACCAATTTCGATGAAGTGCTGAATAAGGTAGGGGATGACGAGGATTATATGCCCGATTTTATTCTCTATGTAGGAGGCACCCTGGTGAGCAAGCGCCTCAAGCTGTTCCTTCGCCTTGCCGTGAAGAAAGGTGCTAAGGTGTGGCGGGCAAGTACTGATGGTGATTACATTGATACTTTTATGCGTATTGACCGTATCTTCCAATGCGATACCACACTGCTGGCGGATGCCATGACCTCTTACGATCGGGTTTATCGGGATGAAGTGGATGCGTATAAGGAACGTTGGGAGAAAGCCCTGTTAGCGGCTAAACGTCATGCTTTCGATTATGAACCGTCTTTCAGCAGTATGGCTGCCGTAAAGGTTTTCCAGACGGAATATCTGGCTCATTCGCTGGATGATACCCGTGAATGCCGTCTCTTCTACGGCAACAGTATGGCAATTCGACTGGCTTGTATCTACGCCCGTCAGTACGTGCATTGCAATCGTGGCGTGAATGGTATCGAGGGTTCGCTATCTGCAGCTGCGGGCTTGTCTATCTATCTTTCGGAATATCATCATCCTGATACCAGAAGCCAGCAGAAGGTTTTCTGCGTGTTGGGCGACCTGAGTTTCTTTTACGATCAGAATGCCCTCTGGAATCAGAATCTCAATGGCAGTCTTCGCATCTTGCTCTTGAATAATGGCGGCGGAGCCATCTTTGCCAAGTTCAAGGGATTGAAGGAAAGTTCTGCACGCGAGAAACTGGTGATGGCTGAGCATTGCACTTCTGCTTATCACATCTGTCTGGCACAAGATGTAGCCTATCAGAATGCTGATGATATGAAGTCGCTCTGTGAGGGTATCGATTGGCTCATCCATACCGAGTCAAGCAGACCGATGCTTCTGGAGGTTCTTACGGATATAGAAACAGATAATCAGGTTCTGGATGAATATTATAATAGTTTAGAGTTATCATCAGAGAAAGAAGGATGAACCATCCTTTCTGAAAGTAACCTGAAAGTAATCATAAAGTTCAAAGTTCAATAATCAAAGTTCAAAGTAAATGAGAGAATGGAAAAAGATAGAAGGTTTTGATTTCAAGGAAATCATCTTCGAGGAGTATAATCACATTGCTAAGATTACCATCAATCGTGAGCGTTATCGCAATGCCTTCACCCCATTGACCACATGGGAGATGGCGCAGGCTTTCAACTACTGTCGTGACTGTCTGGATATCCGTGTGGTTATCCTGACGGGTGCTGGCGACAAGGCTTTCTGTGCCGGTGGTGATATGCATGTGAAGGGCAGGGGTGGATATGTAGGCAACGATGGTGTGCCTCGTCTCAACGTGCTTGATGTACAGATGCAGATTCGTCGTTTGCCAAAGCCTGTTATCGCCATGGTGAACGGTTATGCCATCGGTGGTGGTCATGTGCTTCATGTGATGTGCGACCTGACCATCGCTTCAGAGAATGCCATCTTCGGACAGACTGGTCCTAAGGTAGGAAGCTTCGATGCAGGTTTCGGTTCTTCTTATCTGGCAAGAATGGTTGGTCAGAAGAAGGCCCGTGAAATCTGGTTCCTCTGCAAGCAGTATTCTGCGAAGGAGGCAGAAGAGATGGGAATGGTCAACAAGGTGGTTCCTCTCGACCAGTTGGAAGATACCTGCGTAGAATGGGCTGAAATCATGATGGAGCGTTCTCCTTTGGCTCTCCGTATGATCAAGGCTGGCTTGAATGCTGAGTTGGATGGTCAGGCTGGTATTCAGGAGTTGGCTGGTGATGCAACGATGCTCTATTATACCATGGATGAGGCTCAGGAGGGTGGCAAGGCTTTCCTGGAGAAGCGCAAGCCTCGTTTTGAGGATTATCCTCAGTTCCCGTAAATGGCAGAGTGAGTAATCGAATATAAGGATATATAAACCATATAGGATGCCTTCGGTCATCTTGTATGGTTTATTTTTTTCCTTCACTATGGATGCTGAATGAAAACCAATAGGGGGAAGATGAAGATAAATGAGAAATGGATGAAAATAAAAAAGCCAACCTCTAATACTAGAGATTGGCAATCTTAATGCTTTGATGGGTGGAAGGTGGGACTCGAACCCACGACATTCAGAACCACAATCTGACGCTCTAACCAACTGAACTACGTCCACC
>USQD01000095.1 GCA_900556795.1 uncultured Prevotella sp.
ATCCATCGCCTTTCTGCTCCCTACTATGGGAATGATGGCGCAGACTCAGGTAAAGACTGCTGAAGGTATTCTCGAAGGAAAAGACCTCTCAGGCATCACTGTTTTCAAGGGTGTTCCATTTGCAGCCCCTCCTGTGGGCAATCTCCGCTGGAAGGCTCCTCAGCCAGCCCAGAAATGGCAGGGCGTGCGCGAGGCAAAGGAGTTTGGACCGAACCCAATGCAGGAACCTATCTTCGGAGATATGAACTTCGGCACAAAGGCAAACAGCGAGGATTGCTTATACCTTAATATATGGACTCCTGCAAAGACCATGAAGGAGCATCTGCCGGTTTTGATTTATTTCAACGGCGGAGGACTGATGGCCGGTAGCGGAAGCGAACCAAGATATGCGGGCGATGCAATGGCGCGCAAGGGAATCATCTCCATCACAGCCAACTATCGTGAAGGCATCTTCGGCTTCTTCGCTCATCCTCAGCTCTCCAAGGAGACCTCCTATAAGGGTTCCGGCAACTATGGTTTCATGGATCAGGTGGCTGCCATCCAGTGGGTGAAGGACAACATCGAGGCTTTCGGCGGCGACCCTAACCGCATCACCATCGTAGGCGAATCGGCTGGTTCCATGTCAGTAAGCGCCCTGATGGCTTCCCCTCTCTGCCAGGGACTCTTTGCTCAGGCTATGGGTTCCAGCGGTTCGGTGATGGGATTCAAGAAGATTGCCACCCAGAAGGAAGCCGAGGAGAAAGGCGTGCAGCTTGCCCAGAAAATCGCAGAGAAGATGGGTAAGGAAACGGGCAAGAAGGTGAAAAAGAACATAGGAATGAAGAATCTCAACGAACTTCGTGCCCTGCCTGCCGAGGAACTGATGAAGCTGGCGGGAGTAAGAGCGGTTCCTGTCTATAATATCGACGGATATTTTATGAAAGAACAGCCTGTAGATGTCTTCGCCAAGGGCGAGCAGACCAAGGTACCTCTGCTCATTGGCGGTAACAACCAGGAGATGACTCCATGGGCGGTATTGATGGGCAAACAGCCTACCGTTGAGAATCTGAAGGCTGGCGCCAAGGCTACTTTCGGAGAAGAGAACATCGATGAACTCTTCCGTCTTTACGGAATCAACAGCGACAAGGATGTGTTGGAGCAGCCGGGTGTGAATCTGGCTTCGGATATCTTCCTGGATTATTCTACCTGGAAGTGGGGCAACATGCATAAGCTGACCGGCGGACAGCCAGTTTACCGCTACCGCTATTGTCATCCTCGTCCTGCAATGGCCATCAAGGGAAAGGTAGCAGCTTTGGCTGGCGGCGTGGTAGATGCCAAGGAAGGTGCAGCTCCTGCTCCACGAGATAAGGGAGCCGTTCATTCTGCCGACATAGAATATGCGATGGGTACCTTGCCAACCAACCGCGTGTTCGACTGGCAGCCTGACGATTACATGATCAGCGACATCTTCAGCCAATATTATGTCAACTTCGTGAAGACCGGCAATCCAAATGGTCTGGGTCTGCCTGAGTGGCCATCCACCAACGGCAAGGCAGTAGCTCCTGTGCTTCAGATAGATGTGAACACAAAGGTGAAGTCTGATGCCCAGATGGAGAAACGCTATGATTTCATCGACAAAATGTTCTGGGAGAAGAAATAGAGATGTTTCAGAAATTCATCATCAATAGAGACGGAGTGCTGAAGTTCGGCCACGTCTATCTTCACCGTGACATGCTGGCACCAGGCGAGCAATGCACCTACGGCGGCGGATTGTGGAAGATAGACGAAGGCAGAGGTGCCATCGTACTTTATGGCAGAAGTTTTGACTTCGGTCCTCCCGATTTCGACTTTGTGAAACAGATAGATTGGACGGGCTTGGGGGGAACCCCTCGCCCGCTCCTCTATCTGCCTCATTGGCCTGACGAAGAAGAGATTGTGCCAGTCATCATCAATTGAGAAAATAGTATAATATTCTATAAATTCTATGCAAAAAGTTTGCTCGTAACAGATAAAAGCGTACTTTTGCGAAAAGTATTCACTTAAAAAAGCAGTATAGTATGAAAAAGAAATTAGTTTTGACAGCAGCCGTTATCGCTGCATTGTCAGTTGTCTCTTGCAATGGCAAGAAGACAAATAGCCAGGGAGCTGATCAAGATAGCCTCAGCTATGCAGGAAATGATTCGCTCAATTCTAACGATATCGTGCTCGATTCCATCGCCGGCACCTATGAGGGAACTCTCCCTGCTGCCGACTGCCCGGGAATCAAGACTGTATTGACGCTCAATGCCGACAGTACCTATCAGTACTCAGCCGACTATCTGGAGCGCAAGGATGGGCACGACGAGGCAAGCGGCATCTTCAAGGTATTGGCTAACAACGTGGTGGAAATCACCCGCCCATCAAGCGGCGAGACAACCTACTTCAAGGTAAAGGATGCCAACAGTCTCATCATGACCGACTCGCTCGGAACTGAGCCAGAAGGCGCCATGGCTAAGCACTATGTGCTCACTAAGAAGAAGTAAGCTATTCACATCTAAAAAGAGCCCCATCTCATATCAAGAAAGCATCTTTTCCTGCTTTCGAAATATGAGATGGGGATTTTGCATTGTGGCAGTTGGCGAAAGATATGGAGGTATTCGGCATACTCCTGATATTACAAACCCGTTACATTCTCATCTTTCACGTTAAATACAATTAAGTTTTACCTCACAACTTTCGCTATTCCAGATATTTTTCCTAATTTTGCGTCCACGTTTCTAACGGATGAAATGAATATGAAGATTCAACTATAAAATTAGGTATTATATAAAATAGACAAGGAAAAAAGAAAAATGGAACATGTTTTTACTGAATCGATGTTTTTGGTGGGCTTCGTGATATTCATCGCCGCCATCCTCGTATTAGACATGCTGGTCATCGACCGAAAGGCGCATGTGGTTTCCATCAAGGAAGCTGGCTCCTGGACGGCAGTATGGATTATTCTCGCACTCGCCTTCGCCGTGTTCATCTACTTTCATGGCGACATGGTGCACGGCATAGAGAACTTCGACGACCTGAAACTGATAGCCTCGCGCTATGCTTCTCATCTCAAACTGGATCCGAACGATTATGAAGGGAGTCTGCAGCAATATCGCCACTACATGACCATCTCTTACATCTCGGGTTATCTGATAGAGAAGACGCTCTCAGTGGATAATCTCTTCGTGATGATGATGATCTTCACTTCGTTCGGAGTGGACAAGAAAGATTACCAGCACGTATTGAACTGGGGTATTCTGGGAGCCATCGTGCTTCGCTTCGTCTTCATCTTTGCTGGTGCAGCCCTCATCAGCCGATTTGCCTGGATATTGCTCATATTCGGAGGATTCCTGGTTTACAGCGGTGCCAAGATGTTCTTGAACAGGAACAAGAAGGAAGAGATCAACGCCCTCGACCATCCGGTGGTGAAGTTCATGCAGCGACGCCTGCATCTGGGACCTCTGGTAATGACGGTGGTGTTCATCGAGTTCTGCGATCTGATTTTCGCTTTCGACAGTATCCCTGCCGTATTCTCGGTTTCACTCGACCCGTTCGTGGTGTTCTTCTCCAACATCTTCGCCATCCTGGGCTTGCGTGCCCTCTTCTTCCTGCTGGCAGCGATAGCCGATAAGTTCCGCTACTTGAAGGTGGGTGTGAGCGTGCTGCTGGTGTTCATCGGTGTAAAGATGCTCATCCACGATTTCTTCGAGATTGATGCAGTAAGTTCGCTGGTATTCATCATCCTCGTCTTGCTCGTCAGCATCGGAGCTTCGGTGGTGATTCCGCAGAAAAAGGAAGCTTAAAAACACAAAACGCAGTAATACGCCCTGAAAGGGCAGAAGCTCCTAGCCCAGGGCACCGCCCTGGGTTTACGCATAAGCAAGAATGTCGCCCTGTAAGGGCAAAAGCTTTTAAGTACCTGGAAAGTACAAAGTTTTTGCCTTTACAGGGCGAACTGTTTATATTCTAATACCTCCTCAACGGTCTATACTTAATGGTGTAAATCCGGTTGAAATAATCCTTCCATTCATTCGGCTCCTTGTCATCATCCCGAACTATCCGGATGCCATAAAACCTGGTGCCGGTTTCCTTGTACTCCTTGAACCTCGCCAACATCTGCTGCGGCGGATTCGGAATCAGGAAATCCGTAATCCAAAGCACATCTGCATTCACATAATGCAGACCATCGTTATCCAGCAAATCAAACATCTGGTTCATCATCTTCTTTGCCGAAGTTCCACCGCCTATAAAAGGCAGATGGGTTGTAGTAGGCTGGCGCCGAACACCACGACCCGTATGAGCCTGCCCATCAGAAAATAACCCGGCAGAAGATGCTGGAATTTCAGAAGTTCCGGAAATTCCAGAAGATTCATGAGTCTCCATAACCGTGATTCCTATTCTCTTCAACCGCTCCGCCTTCCGCTTCGCCATCAGATCGATGGCACGGGTGCTCACGGAGAAATCTATCAGAAAACAATCCCGCTCCAAATCCTCTGCCGTTTCTTCCAATAGGGAAATCAGCGTAGAAGAAATCCTTTCAGGCGTTCCATACATACTTGCCGAAGTATCCAGGCAAACTATCATCGGACCCTTTCGGGAAGCATGGGTAAAGCCGAGTTTGCGGGATGGCTTCGACATTTCGCTCTTATAACGGAAAGTCTGGAGCCTGCGGGTTCGATACTTATAGATAAAAAGCCCCTCCATATCCTCATCGCTGTATTGCGCCAACTCCAGCGGAAGAAGTGAGTTGAGATCATCGCCCACGGTAATGCCCTCGATGTCGCTTCCTGCGGAATGCTCCATCTTCATCTCCACCCCCGAAGCGATGGTGAGCCTATCTTTGCCGTTGGCATCTGCCACACGACCCATCTTCGCCACAATCTCCTTGATTTCCGGATATTTATCCTGAATCTTCACCTGGTTCAAGCGGCGTTCAAACTCCGTTTCCGTCCATCCGTTCGTCATCAGTTCCCAGGCTTGCACGGCTCGCTGCTCCGAAACGCCCTTCGTCTTCATGTTGCGGGTTATCTGGTCCATCATGCGAACCAATCCCGTTTCGAAGTTATTCTGACGGAGAGAAATAAAATCCTTCAGTTTGTTCAATACCTGATGGTCGATGCACACCTTCCAGTCTCTAACCAGACGCTCCCAGTTTTCGGGTTTCGAAGCTCCATCGCCAGCCATCAGTTTCAGGAAGAAAGACTTATCGAATCCATCCTCCTGGTGTTCCTGCTCCAACTGGTCGATGAGCGGAAGCCACACCTGCTCATCCATTCTCTTAAAGGGAGTCCAGTCGAGCACATCATCAGCCCGATGACTTTCGGTCCAGGCACGCTGGCGCTGGAATCGCATGTGATGAACGCATTCCACGATGAACTTTCCCACGGAATCATAGAATACCTTGCTCTTGATTTTGCTGTTCACCACCTGACGCACGAATTTCTGCACCTCTTCACCAGTTTCCGGAATCGTCACTTTCAGGGTAAATAGATGAATCAGATAATCCTTCAGCGGGTCTTCCTTCAAATTCCAAGGCATGGCTGTGCCAGTCGGATCAGGAATCTTCACCTGCCCCGACTTGCAGAAGTCGTCCAGCATCTTCAGATAATACTGTGCTTCCGCCAAGTCCTTGTTATTCTGGTATTTCATAGGAGTAAATCCTTATTTTTTCTCCATCAGATATTCTGCGAAGATTCTTGCAGCACTCTCAACTTTGGCTGCGCAAGGGCGAGACTTGTAATATTCTGCCGTTCTTGCCGAAGCCACATAGCTGGATTGCGCCTTCTCATGGCCCTTCAAGCCCAGAATCTCGGCACAGATGATGCTGCCGTTCTGCTCCTTCGATTTGGCTAGCAAATCCTGCACCACCTTATAGCAAGCCGACTTACCCTCGCGGTCATCCCCCTCAGTCTGTCCGCAATCCAAGCCAACGAGCACCACGATGCCCGAAACAGCTCCGCACATCATTCTCATTCTGCCTACTCCACCACCGAAGCCGGCACCAATGCGCTTCGCCATCTCATCATCAAGACCATACAAATCGGCAAAGGCAGCCACCACCGACTGGCAACAGCCATAGCCCTGCATAAAGTTCTCCACCGCTTGGTGAACACGCGCCTCCAATTCTGGAGTCAATATTTTCTGTTCGTTCATAATGTTTTGAATCTTCTGTATATAATTAATGTATAAGTAATAGAAGGCGAATAAAACTCATAGAGTTTCATCGTATTATACCTCATAGAACTTCATCATATTATGCCTCGTAAAGTTTCATCGTATCCTGTCGGGTAAACGCCAACTCCTTATAGAAATCACGGAGATAGGCCGAAATTTCAGCCTTATCATCCGAAGACACGAAGAGATTCTCGCCCAACTGCTTTTCCAGCGATGTCAAGCCATCCGAAAGGGTTTCGATTTCACCCTCGTAATCTCTGCCATCATCAGGATTTCTGCGAACACGATGATACTTAATATCTTCGGCAAGCGCATTCTTCATCTCCACGAGTTTTTCTGCGAAAGGAGAAAAGAGTGCACGGATCACAATGTTTCGAATAGCATCCCGCTCTTCCGGCTCCTGCCACAGACAATGGTAGATAGGAAGCAGATCACAAATATCCACCTCTTCTCTATCCTGCATAAAGGCAGAAGTGCGAAGCAAACGGACGATATTCTTCCATCGGCGGTCGCTCACGTAGATGTTTCTACGCTCAGCAGCCTCATCCACATTTACCGCTCTCAGAGACTTACGGATGGCGGAAATCGCATCAAGCACCTCCTCCTTTACGCCAATCTTACAGATTTTCTCCGCCCATTCCGCATACTCCTCAGCAGTAATCTTCAAATCCGAAAAATCTGTGGAATCAGAGAAATCTGCGTGAGATTCCAGCAGCATTGCACGGAAATTCTTCTCCAGCTTAATCGGTCGGCTCTCTATTCTAATCACGAATCGGTCCCAAAGCGCCTCCAGTCCCTCTCCCTTAGCCGGCAACTCATTACTAGCCGCCACGAGAAGTTTCAGCGGAAGATGCATTTCGCGATTACCGTTTCTGAAGATTTTCTCATTAATCACCGTGAGGAGCGTGTTCTGGATAGCAGGACCCGCCTTCCAGATTTCATCCAAGAAAACCACATCGGCAGTAGGCAGATAACCCTCCACCGCACGCTCGTAAGTATCCGAAGTCTTCAGTTTCTGAATGC
>USQD01000096.1 GCA_900556795.1 uncultured Prevotella sp.
ACATGTAAAATAAGGTGTTCTTCATTATTTTTTTTTATCTTTGCATCCAGAAAAAGTAAGTGTTATTATGCTGGATAAGAGAAACTTAGAACAGATTCTTTCAGATCAACAGGAAGAACTGGAGATACGTAGAGGCGAAACTTTGTGTCATCGACCAGAAGAGGCGCACATAGACTTGGGCAGTACGCAGGCTCAGGTCGTGATTGGTGTGCGCCGTAGCGGCAAATCTACTCTATGCTTCCAGGCATTGGAGAAAGCGGGTGTGAAATACGCTTATGTAGATTTTGACGATGAGCGGTTGGCTAACATCCAGACTGAAGATTTGAACGATGTTCTGGAAGTGTTGTATAAGATATATGGTGATTTCAATTATCTGTTTCTTGACGAGATACAGAACATCGATGGCTGGCACCTCTTCGTGAATCGCATGCTTCGCAGGCGGATGCATGTCATCCTAACAGGTTCTAATGCCAAACTTCTGAGCAGCGACCTGGCTACTCATCTCTCGGGGCGCTGTAAGGAGATACCTTTGTTTCCATTCTCCTTTTATGAGTATTGTCTGATGAAAGCGGTGGATACGGAAGGAATGACTACCAAGGTACAGGCGTTCAGGAGAGCTGCCTTCGATCATTATCTGAAACAGGGAGGATTTCCTGAGCTGCTCGTTATCGGCGAACACCAAAATTATGTGAAGAATCTGGTAAGCAATATTCTGCAGAGAGATATAGAACAGCGTTTCAAGATAACCTATCAGGCCACCTTCGAGCAGTTGGCTCATCATTTGCTCAATGTGGCTCCGGTCATCGTGTCTCCTTCGGAACTGTCGGCTACACTGGGGGTAAAATCGGAACATACCATCAAGAATTATATCGGCTATATGAAGCAGGCTTATCTGCTGCTGGGGCTTCAGAAGTATTCTGCCAAGAGCAAGATGAGGATAACCCAGGAAAAGGTGTATCCGATAGATGTGGCATTGATGGATCAGCGAGATAATGCTCTGGTGGGAGAGAACCTGGGATGGAGATTGGAAACCATCGTCTATCTACAGCTGGTCAGAACTTATAAACCGCAGGGGTATGATATCTATTACCTGAGCGACCGTTCGGGAGAATGCGATTTCGTGGTTTGCAAAAACAATCAGGTGAAACAAGCCATTCAGGTATCGTATGACATTTCTTCACCCAAGACTCGCAAACGGGAGATTGAGGGATTGCTTCTGGTTCATCGTAAGACGCAATGCACCGACTTGCTGCTGCTCACCGACCATGAGTACAACCAAGTTACCGAAAAAGGTCTTGACATCAAGATACGACCGGTATATGATTGGGTTGTGGAAATGGGGAAGATAAAATAGAGAAAAATATAATCGTAATATAAACAATGAATAAATTAAAAGCATTATTGGGTTTCGACCCAAAGACTACTACGGTTAAGACGGAGTTGATAGCTGGTATGACCACCTTCTTGACCATGTGTTACATCCTGGCAGTGAACCCTACCATCCTCGCCACCACAGGCATGGACAAGGGTGCTCTCTTTACTGCCACAGCCATCGCTTCAGCCATCGCCACCTTCCTGCTGGCTTTCATGGCAAAGCTGCCTTTTGCCCAGGCTCCTAGTATGGGACTGAACGCTTTCTTCGCCTTCACCCTTTGTCAGGCTATGGGCTTGACCTGGCAGCAGGCTTTGGCAGTGTTGCTCGTAGAGGGTATCATCTTCCTTGCCATCACCTTCCTCAATATCCGTGACAAGATATTGGAGTGTATTCCGAAAAACCTCCGATTCGCCATTTCGGCTGGTATCGGTATGTTTATCGCCTTCATCGGTTTGAAGAATGCGGGTATCATTACCGCCAATGCGGATACCTTCGTGCAGCTTGGCAAGTTTACGCCAGTCAGCATCCTGGGTCTCATCAGCATCCTGCTCTGTGGCTGTCTGATGGCGAGAAGAGTGAAGGGCTCCCTGTTTATCGCCATCATCATCTCTACATTGATTGGTATTCCGATGGGCGTAACCCAGTTCTCTGACAACTGGATGCCGGTATCTACCCCTCACAGCATTGCTCCTATCTTCTGCCAGTTCGATTTCACCGGCTTCTTTACTCCTAAGATGTTCATGGTGGTTTTCTCCCTGTTGCTTGTCAACATCTTCGATACCATCGGAACGGTGCTGGGACTGGTTTCCAAGTTGGGTATCAAGGAGAATGAGAAGGGTGAGATTCCTGGTGTGAAGGAGGCGATGATGAGCGATGCCATCGGTACTACAGCCGGTGCCCTGCTGGGCAGCTCTACCATTACCACTTATGTGGAGAGTGCTTCGGGCGTTGCCGAGGGCGGTAAGTCGGGCTTGACATCTTTCTTTGTGGGTTTGATGTTTATCCTGAGCATCTTCCTGGCTCCAATCTTCCTCCTGATTCCGAGCGCAGCCACCAGTGGTGCCCTGGTAATGGTGGGTGTATTGATGATTGATTCGTTCAAGAAGATTGAGTTGGAGGATATTTCCGAGTCATTCCCAGCCTTCATCACGATGATTACGATGGTACTCTGCTACAGCATCGCCGATGGTATCTGCCTCGGAATTCTGAGTTATGTATTGATCAAGATGATGGTGGGTAAGTTCAAGGATCTGAATCTTACGCTCTATATTCTGAGCATCTTCCTGCTCTTCAATTATGTTTTCAGCTAAATGAAGCGATAGATAAAAACGAGGCGGCAATCTGCATCACGCAGGTTGCCGCCTTTATATTGGTTTATTTTGTTAACCACTTCCAGATAGAAATGATTTATTTGTATTAATTTTCCCTGCATATTGATAAATATCTTGCCCTATATTATTGGCTCTTATCATCATATTGAAGATGTAATCTCTAGAATCTGAAACCGATGGTTCCAGTGATGCCATTCCAATTGGATAATCCTGAGGTGTGAGAATTAATGTGTCTGAAACCTAGTCCGATATAGGGAACACTTCTACTCTTCTTGCAGTTCGGATAGAGGATGAGATCAGCATTATAGGAGGTGTATTTCCAATCGGCATTTCCGATAGTATTGGTTACGGAGAGACGAAGATCTACCCCTTGTGCGGTGGTCTTAGGGTTGAAGAGTTTGAAGCCCAGTCCACCACCTAAAGCTTGGCTCTTGAAATAAGTCTTCACATCATCTTTCTTGTAGAGGTTGATGCTACCTTCAGTTTTGGCGAAGGCGAAGAAGCGTGGGGTAAGTTGATAGCCAAGGGCGAAGTTCAAAGTAGTAGGTGTCATACCTTTGTTCTCCATTCCCACTGTAGCATCGAAATCAAACGTCAGATGGTCTAAGATGGAGTAATGTGAGGTATTGCTTTCCTCTTGGGCGTGCATAGGCATCGCCAAAGTTGCGGCACCCATGATTAGAATTAAACTTTTCTTCATAATAATCTATCTTGTAATGTTAATATATAGCCCGATAGCCCATTTGTCATAATGGCGTCTAAAGAACGATAACGCTAGCAAAAGTACGAAAAAATGGCTACGGGTGTAGCCATTCTCCGTATCTTTTATGATATTTTGCACGTTTTTATTTCCTTAGAAACACTTTTTCAAAGTATTTGAGGATATAAATGATACATACAGCTATAATAGCTTTGAATAACGATGTCTTCCATTCAATACTATCAGACAATCATAAAAAACGAGGCGGCAATCTGCATCACGCAGGTTGCCGCCTTCTCTTTTCTAACTAACTATCTTATCAACTATTCAAAATGTATTATATGATGGAGTTGTCTAGGGCTTGACGCCCCAGACGTAGCTTGTTTACTTCAAACGGATGATATTCAGCGAGCTGGCTGGAATCTCTACCGTAGCACCATTCTTCTCTGTAGTTACGTAGTTTTCTACAGGATAGATGTTGGTAGGGTTGTCGATGGTGTTCTCCTCCAGACCGTCATTATTCATCGGATTACGCACGGAAAATCTATGAAGTAATCCCCCAATCCAATATGCCTTTTCCTTCCTCGTCCAGTTCTATGCCGAGGCCTATCACCTTTCGCTTGTCAGCCTTGAAAGGTTCCAGATATTGGTTTTCCTGAATCTGCTGGATGGCAGCCTTCTTGCCGCCATTGTTTCTCAGCTTCAGTTCTATCACGTAGATGTAGCGGGAAGTCTGGGCTATGAGGTCGATTCTTCCTGTGGCAAGCATGTGCTCTACTTCTACTTTCAGTCCGATGGCATTCAGAATGGTACTGATGATGAGTCTATAGCGCTCTTCCATATCCATTGAGGCAAGCTTCTTGTTGCTGTAAGGCACGTCGGCAACCAATGCTTTCAATGTTTTCATAGCATCTGCGATTTCACCAGTACCCAATTGACGGAACAGACTACTCTGCAGACTGATGATATCGCTTTCAGATTGCATCGTCAGCGTGGGCAGCACCACCTCGTAGAGAGCTTGTTTCACTTCCTGATTAGGGAAACCGAGGAAGTAACCAAATTCATCACTGCTTTTGATGGTAAGGTAGCCCGTCTGATAGAGGAAAAGCTCGGCGCCACCATTGATTACATCAGAACTCTCAAGTGTCTTGCGTAAGATTGGACAATGTTCGAAATTACGTAAGCGAAGCTCCATATTATCCACAAACTTCGGCAGCATGGAGGTAGCGCCTGATGAAACCCAGAAACAGCTCAGGTCTTGTGTATCAAGTGCATTGAGGAGACTGAAAGGATTGTAGATGTCCACCATATTTCTGCGACTGAAATGGTAGCCGTCGTAGTAATCCTTCAGATTATCGTGGGTTTGCTGCAAAGTCCAGCCATTCACTTCAGCCATTCTTTCCAGTTCCGGCTTGAAGTTCTGTCCGATTTCTTCTTCTGTGATGCCGCAGATGGCAGCATATTCAGGAAGGAAACTGATATTGGTCAGGTTGTTGAGAACTGAGAAGAGAGAAATCTGCGTAAACTTGGTAATGCCCGTGATGAAGACGAAACGCTGGTAGGCATCGTCAGCCTTCAGAATGGCAAAAACGCTTCTATATACATCTGTGCAACCCTCATGCTCGGGAGTCTTCCAGGAGTGCTGGAGAGGAGAGTCGTATTCATCGATGAGAATGGCAACATTAGCTCCTGTTTGCTTATAGGCGGTTTTGATGATGAGGTCGAAGCGGTTTCCCAGTGAATCTGTTGGTTTAATATGGATGCCATATAATTGCTCATAAACATCAAAAGTCCGATCCAGATATGCCTTAACTTCATCTGCGGTTGCTCCCCCTCGGCTCATGTCAAGTCGAATTACCGGGTACTGTTTCCAATCTTTTTCCAGCTCCATGATTTTCAGTCCTTCGAAGAGATCTTTTCTTCCTTCGAAGTAAGCCTGGAGCGTATCAACAAGCACAGATTTTCCGAATCGACGAGGACGGCTCAAGTAATTATACTGTTTACCATTGTTCGCCAATTTCCAGATAATATCACTCTTATCAACATAGAGATAACCTTCTTCTCTGATCTTATTGAAAGATTGTATGCCTACCGGCAGCTTTCTGTATTCATTGTTTGCCATAATCATTTCTCCTATTCCTTTCTTTATCCGCAAAGATACGGCAATTTTTTGAATCGTGCAAGTTTTTGGCAATTAAAAAGATGTAAATCGTTTCCGACAGGGGGGATTGCAAATCCCCCGGTTTCATAGGTCGAACCTTTTTATACGACGGATTGCAAATCCGTCGGGACGCCTAACGGGGGTGTGAGACGGCTGGCGTGGGGGGATGAACGACATATCCGGCGAGGCGGAATAGTTTTATTATTCAATAGAGGTAAATTCTATGGTTTTTCAATTTTTTGCATTTTTTTCTTGGAGTTTTCAGAGAAAAATCGTAAATTTGCCATCAGATATCAATTATCTCAATATTTTGCCATGGGTAAATATATTAACCCCTTCACCGATTGGGGATTCAAACGCCTCTTCGGACAAGAGTTCAGCAAGGATTTGCTGATTAGTTTCTTGAACGACCTGTTGGTTGACGAAATGCATATCAGGGATGTCACCTTCAAGGATAAAGAGCAACTGGCAGATTCAAAAGATTTGCGTGGCTGCATCTTTGATATTTATTGTGAAACCGATGATGGAAATCATTTCATTGTCGAGATGCAGAACAGATGGGTGCCATTTTTTGTCAATCGTTCCATCTATTATGCCAGCAAGGCTATTGTCGGGCAGCGGAAAAAGACAATCGAGCAGAAACCTGCTCTCTATCAGTTAATGCCCGTCTATGTCGTCTGCCTCATGAATTTCATGCCAAAGGACAATGCAGTGTCGAAATTCAGAACCGATGTAGCCTTGTATGAAAAAGGAAGTCAAGATGTCTTTTCCGACAATCTTCACTTCATCTACTTGTCTCTTCCTTTCTTTGACAAGAAGGCTGAAGAATGTGAAAGTGATTTTGACAAATGGATTTATGTATTAAAGCATATGGAAGCATTAGAGAGAATGCCGTTTACGGCACAGAAGGAGATTTTCAAGCGTCTAGCTGAACTGGCAGATTCCCGCTGTCTGAGTCTGGAAGAGCAAGAGAAATATGATGAAAGCTTAAAGGCCGCCGATGATTACTATGGTGTCTTAATGAGCTATTACATGAATGGTATTGATGAAGGTGAAGCTAAAGGTTTTGCCAAAGGTGAAGCAAGGGGTAGTTATCACAAAAGTCTTGATATAGCGAAGAAAATGCTATTAAAGGGTATGGATGATGACTCTATCATGGAACTGACAGGCTTAACCCATGAGCAATTGCATCAATTGAAATCATAAAATTATCAGATACAAGTTCTCCCCATAAGCCAGGCGATAGATGCCTGAACTTATAGGGAAACTGCAAGCCACTTTCAAAAGCACTCTTCACCCTTCACCCCAGATTTTTTCGCTAGCTGTTTATAGATTGAGGGGGGATTGCAAATCCCCCGGTTTCATAGGTCGAACCTTTTTATACGACGGATTGCAAATCCGTCGAAACTGCATCTTCTTGTCTTCCGTTAGGCGTCCCAGCGGATTTGCAATCCGCTGTTAAAAAATGTTCGACCTTTTCTTTGCGGATTTGTAATCCGCTGTAACTTGTAACGATTATCCGCTACTTTCAAAAATACTCTTCACTCTTCCCCCCACATTTTTTCTCTAGTCGTTTATAGATTGAGGGGGGATTGCAAATCCCCCG
>USQD01000097.1 GCA_900556795.1 uncultured Prevotella sp.
ACAATATCAAGCGTAGTCAGGTGAAGCCAGATAAGGAGCAGAACATCGACTTGACCGATGATTTCCTGGCTTACTTCCAGAGCAAGAACCTCGGTGAGGAGCCTTGCAACCCTGGTGCAGCTTGGTACACAGACTGGATGAATCCAGCTACGGTGGATGACCTTCCTACTTTGAAGAAGTATGCAGATATTGACGAGAGCAATTATGCCATCTCTGATTATATAGCCCGAGCTGGTCGTCCTTGCCTGAACATCGACTTCGAGATGCCTTCTTGTCCTGGTGACTTGATTAGCTATGCCGAGGTGGAGTTCCTCAAGGCTGAGGCTGCAACCAAGGGTTGGAATGTAGGTGGTGGTAATGCTGAGAGCCACTACGAGGCTGGTGTTCGTGCCAGCATGGAATTGCTCAACAACTACTATCTTACATCCAACAAGATTTCCAAGGAAGAGATAGATGCGTTCATTGCCAGCAATCCGTTGGGTGACAATCCTAAGGAGACCATCAACACCCAGGCTTGGATTCTCCACATGATGAACCCTTCTGAGGGTTGGGCTAACATGCGCCGCTCTGACTATCCTGCCATCTTGAACCGCGATCTCTTGACCAAGAATGGTTTCACTTATACTGATTCTAACTGGTCAATGCCTGTCCGCTTGCAGTATCCTGAGATGGAAGGTCAGTACAACAATGCCAACTACAAGGCTGCCATCGACCGCATGGGTGGTACAGACGATTGGCATAAGCGCCTCTGGTGGGACAAGGCTGATGTAAACCTTCAGCCAGACTTTAATCCTCCATTCGGAAAGGGATATAGCGAGTAGTGTTTAATGTTAAGTTTTATAGGACAATAGATAGAATAATTAATTATGAATAAGACAATGAAACAATATAAGGGAAAAGTCTTGAAGGCTATGATGATGCTCTTAGCCATGAGTTTCGCACTGGCTGGCACATCTACCTTGTCTTCTTGCTCTTCTGACGATGATCCATACTTCACTGTCAGCGAAAATGACGATCCACGTATCTTGAACACCGACTTGGCTGATTCCAAGATAGACCGCAAGACTAATTATAAGTTGGAAATCAGGGTGACTCCTGTTCACTACACCACTGTGACATGGTTGCTCGACGGCACGCAGATTTATGAAGGTACTACCATCGACCAAACTTTGCCCGTCGGCAATCACGAACTGAAGATTGTGGCAACCACCACCAAGGGCAAGACCACATCCCGCACCTTGAACGTCGTCGTGACCCCTGCTGCCGATGACCCAGCCTTGGGCACCAATGCCACTGAGCTTTGGGTAGCTCCAGGTGCTGAGACCACTATCCATAAGTGCAAGAATCTCGGTACAGTTACTAAAGTAATGGTAGGTGGCAAGGAAGTAGCCTTCGAGGTTCTCGAAGAGGGCACAGCCTTGAAGCTCACAGCTCCTACAGGTTTGGAGAATGGCGATTACGCCATCACATTGGTAGATGCCGATGGCGTACAGTTCCCTGGCGGTACCATCAAGGTAACCACCGAGCCTCGCCCATCCATGGAGAACACCCTCTGGGAAGGCGAGTTCCCCGTGACATGGGGTACACCATTCAATGTCTTGAAGGACACCTTCCTCTCAAAGGTGAAGGCTGGCACCATCCTCCGTGTCTATGTAGATGGAAATGGCCAGGGCACTGCTGCCACTTCTTGGTGGAACAACATCCTTACCGGTAAGGGCGACCCGGAGCGTGGCGACATCATGGTGAATGGACCTGCTAAATGGGAGTTTAAACTGACCGACCTCTCTATCCAACTCCTTACAGAGCAGCAAGGTCTCCTCCTCGTGGGTGACGGTTATACCGTAAAGAAAGTAACTATCGAATAAAATATTAGAAAGAATCTCGTTATTATCACATAACGTCAAACCTTAGAACTTATGAAGAAATTATTTTCATCTATTTTCATGTTGGCATTTGCTTATACAACCAGTGCCAATGTTCCTGTTATCAAGAGCGACCCTAAGATAGAGGCTCAAGTAGAACAAACCTTGAAGAAACTCACCTTGGAGGAAAAGATAGGTCAGATGATGGAATTGGTGACCGACCTCTTTGGTGCAAACGACAAGAACGGCGTGTTCTATATCGACGAGCACAAGACCGATTCTATCCTTTCTCGCTATAAGATTGGCTCTATCCTCAACGCTCCTAACACCTGTGCGCCAACCGCCAAGCAGTGGGAGAAGTACATCTCTCAGATTCAGAAAATCTCGATGAAGCGCATCGGCATCCCTTGTGTCTTCGGTCTTGATCAGAACCACGGTTCTACTTATACACAAGACGGAACCCTCTTCCCGCAGAACATCAATGTAGCTGCCACCTTCAATCGTGAGATTGCTCGCCGTTCGGCTGAGGCTACTGCTTATGAGACTCGTGCCGTGAGCGTGCCTTGGACTTACAGTCCTACCGTTGACCTCGGTCGTGATGCCCGTTGGCCCCGCATCTGGGAGAACTTTGGCGAAGATTGCTACCTCAGTTCAGAGATGGGCAAGGCGATGGTCTATGGTTTCCAGGGCGAGGACCCAAACAACATCGACCAGTATCACATTGCCACTTCAATGAAGCACTTCATGGGCTATGGTGTGCCTTGGACCGGTAAAGACCGTACGCCAGCCTATATCTCTCCTGCCGACTTGCGAGAGAAGCACTTCGCTCCTTTCCTGGCGGGTCTGCAGGCTGGAGCCTTGACCGTGATGGTGAATTCCGCTTCCGTCAACGGTATGCCGATGCACGCCAACAAGGAAATCCTGACAGGATGGCTGAAGGAACAGACAGGATGGGATGGTGTGTTGGTTACCGACTGGGCAGACGTCAACAACCTCTATACTCGCGAGATGATAGCTAAGGATAAGAAAGATGCGCTCCGCATCGCCATCAATGCCGGTATCGACATGATTATGGAACCTTATTCTTGCGATGCTTGTGGCTACCTTATAGAATTGGTGAAAGAAGGCAAGATTCCGATGAGTCGCATCGATGATGCCTGCCGTCGTGTGCTTCGCATGAAGTACCGTCTCGACCTTTTCAAGAACCCAACCCAGAAACTCAAGAATTATCCTAAGTTTGGTGGCGAGGAGTTTGCCAAGCTCTCCTTGGAGGGAGCTACCGAGAGTATGGTGCTCTTAAAGAACGAGAAGTTGCAGGATGGCAATCCTGTCTTGCCTCTCGCCAAGGGCAAGAAGATTCTCCTCACGGGTCCTAATGCCAATCAGATGCGCTGCCTGGACGGTGGATGGAGCTATACTTGGCAGGGCCATCGTACCGATGAGTTTGCCGGCAAGTACAATACTATCTATGAGGCTTTCTGCAATCAGTATGGCAAGGAGAATGTGGTTCTTAATCAGGGTGTTACCTATAATGAGAAGGGCAAGTACTGGGAGGAGAACGAACCTCAGATTCAGGGCGCAGTTGATGCAGCAAAGAATGTTGATGTCATCGTTGCCTGCATCGGTGAGAACTCTTATACTGAGACTCCGGGCAACCTTACCGACCTCTGGCTTTCTGAGAACCAGCGCAATTTGGTGAAGGAACTTTCTAAGACCGGTAAGCCTGTCATTCTGGTTTTGAATGAAGGTCGTCCTCGTCTCATCGCCGACATCGAACCATTGGCACAGGGCATCATCGACATCCTTATCCCTGGCAATATGGGCGGCGATGCCTTGGTAAACTTGGTATCGGGCAAGTCAAACTTCAGTGGCAAGATGCCTTACACCTATCCTAAGGAAATCAATTCTCTTGCCAACTACGACTTCAAGAAGAGCGAGGAAGTTGGTACAATGGAGGGTGCTTACGATTACAATGCGAAGATTACCCAGCAGTGGGGCTTCGGATATGGTTTGAGCTACACCTCTTACAAATATAGCAACCTGAAGGTTTCCAAGTCTGATTTCTGCCACGGCGACATCATCAAGGTGAGCGTGGATGTGAAGAATACTGGTAAGGTTGCGGGCAAAGAGAGCGTTCTTCTGTTCAGCAGCGACCTTATTGCCAGCATGGTACCCGATGGCCGTCGTCTCCGTGCTTTCGATAAGATAGAACTTCAGCCGGGCGAAACAAAGACTGTCACCTTCAATTTGAATGCCGATGATCTTGCTTTCGTAGGTTATGATGGCAAGTGGGTATTGGAGGAAGGCGATTTCAAACTGATGATTGCCGACCAGAGTGCCGATATCCATTGTGAGAAAACTTATCAGTGGCAATCGGCTAACCGATAACCCAATCCTATTTGTAAATACTAAAGTGAGTTTATAAAGGAGTGTACCCATTTTGTGGTACGCTCCTTTTTTACAAATTAATCCTGGTTTCCGATTGTGAGTTTCTTCAGCGCATAGAATGAACCGTTGAAGATGTTGAAGTCGACGTAGCCCTTAATGCCTGGTAGTTGTCCTACATCGGTGTGTTGCCAGAAGTGCCACGTGCCCTTGTATTCCACCTTGTCTACATAATAATGCGCTATCCAGTAGGGATAGTCGTCGAATACGGGCGCATTAAGGTAGCTCTCCTTAAATTTATAATAGGTATATATGATAGGCTTCACGTGATATTTATCCTCTACGATGTGCAGCCATGTAAGAATGTCGCGCTGAAAATCCTCCACGTTGCGGTCTTGCGGTTTGTGCTCCACGTCGAGCACGGGCGGAAGGTCGCCATCCTCCAGACGCACTTGCTTTAGGAAGAAATAAGCCTGGTCGCGTGCCGACGATTTGTTGCTCCAGAAGTGGTAGGCTCCGCGTATAAGTCCGTGCTCACGAGCCTGGCGGAAGTTCTCCTTAAACCTGTTGTCGGTGCGCGACGAACCTTCTGTCGACTTAATCATCACGAAGCGCAGCGGATAGCCCTCGATATTGCTGTCGCGCAGCTTGTCCCAATCAATCTTGCCTTGATAGTGTGAGATGTCTATGCCGTGTATCTCGTAGCCGGCAGGATAGTTAGTATCGCCGAAGAGCGCACGCCAGCGAAATCCGGTAGGACTGACGAAGTAGGTGTAGAAAGCCCAAACATATACGCATATCATCACAGCCGAACTTGTCCACCATACGGCACGCGGATGGCGTGAGAGTAGGGCGGAGAGGCTTGAGCAGCGCTTTTGTTTAGTTGTTGAGCGTCGTTTGCGAGGTTTGTATGTGCGTTTGTTTGCTTCCATATTGTTGTTTCTGTCACCGTTTGCGTTCGGAATCTGATTGAATTGCGTTCGGTGTCCGATCGGATTGCGTTCGGAGTCTGATCGGATTGCGTTCGGTGTCCGATCGGATTGCGTTCGGTGTCCGATGATAATCTCTTTATATAAGGACGCTTAAAGTCCTGCTTTTACATAAAAAAAGAAGAGCAGAATGACAGTTGTCACTCTGCTCTTGCTGTATAAAGTCTTTTGTTTTGAACAAGCAGAGTTTTTACTTAGCCTGCTCAAGCTTCAGAGTCTTAGTTGTCTGGTCGCATACCTCTGTTGGTCCCCAGTACTGGATTGGGCCAGGATATACGTAACATGTGTTCTTAGCCCACTCCTCGCGATGAGCAGCGAAGAACTTGAACGGAGCACCATCAAGCTCAACAAGAGCCTTGCGGATAACAGGCTTGTTAGCACCGTTGCGACGCTCGATGTTCATCATCATTGTGATAGGCACACCACCTGCGATCCACTGCTCTGCAGGCGCTGTTGTGTTCTGGATGATTGACATGTAGCCAGTCTTGCCGTTGCTGATGAGGCGTGATGCGTTGAAACCGAGTGAGTAGCAGTAGTCAGCATCGTAGTTAGACGGAGCTGCGCAACGTCCCTCGTAGCCGAAGAAGTGGTGCTGTGCAGAGAACTTGCCGCAGAACTTGCCCTCAGCCTTCCATGCGTTGAGCTTGGTTGCTACCATGCGAGAGAGAAGCTTCTCTGTCTCGATGAGCGATACCTGAACGTTGCCGTGTGGGTCGCGGTCGAGGCAGAGCTGGCGTGCAACGTCAGCAGGGAGCGACTCGAGAACTGCGAGGTTCTCTTTAGCGATAGAACTCTTAACGAATGCAATCTGCTCCTCAGCATTAGCGAACTCGCGTGACTCGCCTGTTGCAGGGTCGGTGAGCACCTCGTTGAGCTCAGCGATGAGCTTCTTGATAGCAGGGATGAACTCGATGAGACCCTCAGGGATGAGCACTGTACCGAAGTTGTTGCCGTCAGCAGCGCGGTCAGCAACAGCCTGAGCGATGTATGTTACAACGTCGTCGAGCGACATCTCTTTAGCCTCAACCTCCTCTGATACGAGGCAGATGTTAGGCTGTGTCTGCAATGCGCACTCAAGAGCGATGTGAGAAGCTGAACGACCCATGAGCTTGATGAAGTGCCAGTACTTACGTGCAGAGTTGCAGTCGCGCTGGATGTTGCCGATAAGCTCAGAGTATGTCTTACAAGCTGTGTCGAAACCGAATGAAGTCTCAATCTGCTCGTTCTTCAAGTCGCCGTCGATAGTCTTCGGGCAGCCGATAACCTGAACACCGTACTTCTTTGCTGCGTAGTACTCAGCAAGCACACAAGCGTTAGTGTTAGAGTCGTCACCACCGATGATTACGAGAGCCTTGATGCCAAGCTCGCGAATAATCTCAATACCCTTCTCGAACTGCTCTTCCTTCTCGAGCTTTGTACGACCCGAACCGATGATGTCGAAACCACCAGTGTTGCGATACTGATCCATGAGCTCTGATGTAATCTCGATGTATTTGTGGTCAACCAGACCGCCAGGACCGAGGATAAAACCATAGAGCTTGTTCTCTGGATTCAATGATTTAACACCGTCAAACAATCCTGAAATTACGTTGTGACCGCCAGGAGCCTGACCGCCAGAAAGAATAACGCCTACGTTGAATGCTGGAAGCTCTGTCTTCTCGCCAGCCTCGAAAGTGATAACCGGCATTCCGTATGTGTTAGGGAACAACGCCTTGATCTCTTCCTGGTTACCTACTGACTGTGTTGCCTCACCCTCTACGGCCTTAACCGGACCCTGGAGAGCCTTAGGCAATTTGGGCTGATAAGCAGCTCTTGCAATCTGCAATGCACTAATTTCCATGTGATTTTAATATTAAAATATGTGTAAC
>USQD01000098.1 GCA_900556795.1 uncultured Prevotella sp.
GGCGTATCGAGCACGGAGATCAGAAGCGAGCAGCAGGTGGTTCGCCTCGGACTGGTTGGCGAATCGCCTATCCTCAATAAGATAGAGCGGGAAAGCCAATATGTCAATGGATTTGAGGCAGGAAAGGTATTCTGTCTCAACGACCAATATCTCTCAGAGAATCTGCAGGCAGAGGAAAAGCAGGCAGCCAGTTTCCAGGAACTCCTGGACGAAAGCGATGCGCTCTATGTCATCTCTGCCCCAAGCAAGCACTATGCTCAGATAAAGGAAGCATTAGAAGCTGGCAAACACGTACTGTGCGAATCGCCTATCACCCTTCAGCCTCAGCAATGGGAAGAACTCAAGGCAATAGCAAAAGATAAGAAGGTCGTCTTGATGGACTCTATCAAAACCGCCTATTCCATGGCATACTATCGCCTATTGCTTTTGGCAAAGGGCGGTATCATCGGTGATATCATGTCGGTGGATGCAACCTGCACCAGTCTCGTAGACTTTGACCCAACCCAGGATTCACAAAAGAGTCTTTACGAATGGAACAGTATCTGCGCCTGGGGCCCGACAGCGCTCCTGCCTATCTTCCAGCTTCTGGGCACAGAATACAGCTGCAAACAGATAGCCACCCACTTTCTGGACGAGGCAAAACGCTATGATGCCTTCACCAGGATATCCTTCCTCTACCCTCATGCCGTAGCTTCGCTGAAAGTAGGTCAAGGTGTGAAGTCGGAAGGCGAATTGATTATCTCGGGTACCAAGGGCTATATCTATGTACCAGCCCCATGGTGGAAAACCGATTACTTCGAGGTAAGATACGAGAATCCGCAGAACAACAAGCGCTACTTCTACCAGCTGGATGGAGAAGGTTTGCGCTATATGCTCCTCTCTTTCCTCAAAGCCATCCGCACGGGCAAGGACTTCTCTTACGTATCCGATGATATCTCAGAAGAAATCGTCAGGACTATCGCAGATTTTGAAGCAAGAAAGGAAATGGTCATCATATAGGGTTTTCCTACATGATGACCATTTCTTTTATATTAGCAATAAGCCACTCTTAAAGCAATACCATTCTGGCACCAATTCAGCTGGTGGAGCTTAACCTGCTGTAAAACCTTCACATGATATTGTTCATTGGTCTTAGAAGCTTCCCGGTGATACAGATGATACATGATGCCACCCATCTTGAGGGCTTTCTTCCTGATACCCGCAAAGTGCAGGCGATAGGCAAATTCACCATCCTCATGCCCCCATTGCTTCAAATCCTCATTATATCCATTGACAAGAAGAGCATCAGCCTTCCAGTATGCCATATTGCAACCTCTCAGATGATCGATGCGACGGGCATAACGAAAGGCAAGATAATTTCTCAGCATACGGGAACGGATGCTGTTCAGCATATAAGGCAACGGCATGTTCCAAAGCTTTAAACGGGCATGCTTATCCTGAAGCAAACGTTTCGAGACAGAAGCCTCCAGTCTAACTCTACTGCCACAGACAAAGCAACCCTTCTGGGCAACCTCCAGATGATCAGCAACAAAGTGAGAATCCAATATCACGTCACCATCTACCTGGATGATATAATCGCCCGTAGCCTTAGCTATCGCCTTATTCAGAATGACAGTACGGCGGAATCCCTTATCTTCCTGCCATACATGCACAACCGGTACAGGCGAAGACTTAGCGTAACTTTCAATAAGCAGCTTCGTTTCCGCTGTAGATCCATCATCGCCAATAACAATTTCGTCTGGCATTTTACTCTGATGCATGGCACTTTCCAAAACCATTCTTAAGGCTTCTGGCCAATTATACGTAATAATGAGCAATGTTACCTTCATACCTAAACTTTTATTACAATTTACCTTTATCTATCTTTTCTTTAAACACTCTTATGACGTAAATCTTGCATGATCCCCCTATTAATTTTACGATATTTATATAATTTAACAGCTGTTTGTGCAAGAAGACACAAGATTCTCTGTTATTATCTATGTAAAAAGAAAGAAATAAGTAAAAAAACAACACGATGAATCAGAAATTGTTGAAAAGCCAGACGATATTGGCTATTTGTATTCTAATCTTATCGATCATCCCTATCGTGGCAATAGGTCCTTACCTACATCAGTTTGCGGATGACTATGTATTCGGAGCTCCAGTCTACAAGGCTTGGACCGCCACCCATTCATTAGGAGCATGCATTCAGGCTGCATGGGATGAATCCATGCATATCTACCAGACATGGCAAGGTACTTACTCTGCATGTTTCCTGATGGCATTGCAACCGGGCATCTTTGGCAAATACTGGCTTGTACCTATTATTCTATTGGGAGGTTTGGTTCTTTCCACCTATACCCTGGGGTATACAGTATTACGCAGGTTGCTACATATCAGCAAGCAGGAGTACGCTTTCGTTTCTACGCTGTTCGTATTGATGACCGTACAGTTCGTATGGTCGTTCTACGATGCATTCTTCTGGTATAACGGAGCGATGTACTATACCTTATATTATAGTCTTTCGCTGTTTCTAGCCTCCCTACTCATCGAATTCCATCTTACGAAATCCATCATGGCGAAAATCATCATCACGTTGGTTTCCGCAGCACTCGCCATATTCATTGCCGGCGGCAACTTTGTTACCGGTCTGGGTATGCCTGCCATTCTCTTTATGGCTATCGTATGGATGTGGGTGGAGAGGAAGAAGACTCCTTTCTTCCTGATTTCTATCCTTATGATTTATGCCTGCGCCTTTGCTTTCAGCGTATTTGCAGCAGGCAATGCAGTCCGCCAAGCCACTGTCACCGATCAGCCGAATGTGGTTGCTGCCTTCTTTATGGCGATAGGAAAGAGCGTGGAATTTCTTGCTGATGCCATTGGAATCATGGAGGTACTCATGTTTACCATTCTCATTCCATTCCTGGCAAGATTAGCCAAGGCATCCCGCTTCAAGTTTTCTCATCCATGGCTTTATCTACTCATCGCTTTCCTGCTCTACAGCGCCTTCTTTTTCCCAAACAGCTATGCCATGGGATCCAGAGGAGCTGACAGAGTACAGAATGTATACTTCTATGTGCATCTGTGGATGTTCTGCTTCAATATCTTCTATCTCTCAGGTGCCCTCCAGCGCAGAGCGGCTGTCCAGGAACCTGTAAGCGTTGCCATGGTGAACCTGATTGACGCCATCAAACAGAAATACGACAGATACTTCAAGTGGACACCGGTATACTACTGGCTGGTATTGGTACTGTCTATCTCTGCCAAGCCAACTACTACCAACAGAACGCTCACCTTGTTGCGTAAGGGAACCGCGCAGAAGTTTGACCAACAGATGCAGCAGCGTGAAATTGCCGTAAAGAAAAGCAAGGCAGACCATCTGGTTCTGAATCCACTCACCGTAAAGATGCCATCCGATGCATTCCACGACATCACCATCTATCCAGGTTACTGGATTAACCGAGGTATGGCAAACTATTATGACAAGAAAACGGTAGTAGCATTGCCTTTCGACGACACCGACGAATCACCAGCCCAACTCCTGGAACGCTGCCGGGAGGAGGTAGGACCAGGTGGAATGACCTTTATCGAAGAAAAATAAATAAGAAGTTAACAATATCATTCATCAAATAAAAAAGGTAAGTAGCCTAAGCAACTACTTACCTTTTTTATTTTTCATACGATCTTCAATTATCTTACTAACAGCAACAAACTGATAGATGCCTTCATAGCAGGCACAGATAAACCCTTCCTTTCCTTCCCGGAATCCGCCCTTCTGTATATAAGCACGGAAGAAACGCACAAACGGGCGATAGAACAAGGCAGCCATTCCATAATTGCGGTCTTTCTTCTTTTCTATTTCATTCGCAGTATACTGGTTGATCTTTCCCATTCTGCTGGCAATACTATCATCTGCCAGATGAACAAGTGCCATATCAGCATGAGCCGCCGGTATCTTTTCTATTCTGCCCTTGATAACAGGATCGGCATGAATGATGGCTGGCCATACGGTATCCTTCCTGATAAAGAAACGCAACTGGTAATCTGGATAGAAACAATGCATGAATCTTCCCATAAAGCGACTCTTGCGTGGAACATATAAACCCTGTGGAGCATTCTCCTTCTCTATCAGGGAATAAAGATATTGCTTCAGTTCTGGGGTTACCAGTTCGTCGGCATCAACCACCAATACCCACTTGCAGGAAGCTGCATCTATGGCAGTCTGCCGTGCCGGTTCACAAATCTGATAATTGCCTCTAGGGAAGATAACAATCTTACAACCATATTTACGGGCGATATCCAATGTATTATCCGTACTCTCCATATCGCAGATCACCACCTCATCGAAATCTTTTACGGTTTCCAAAACCTCGGCCAAATGCTGCGATGCATTATAGGTATTAATAACGACAGAAATGCCGTGCTCTATATTTATTTGACGATTCTCTTCTTTCATAATTTTACAAGTATTTGTCTATTCCGTTATTGCAACGGGTTATATGCTCTTTTTCAACCTTTTCTAAGGCGACATTATGGATTTCCTCATTAGCCCTGGAAGATTCCTTATGATATAGATGATAAACAATACCACCCATTTTGAGCGCTTTTTTCTGAACGCCAGAATAGTACAGTCGATAAGCTATCTCTGTATCTTCATGCCCCCATTGTGTCAAATCTTCATTATACCCATTTACCCGGATAAGGTCGCTCTTCCAAAATGCCATATTACAACCTCTCAGATGCGCCAATCTACGGGCATAACGGAATGCGAAATAATTTCTGAGCAGTCTTGAACGGAAACTATTACAAACAAAACTGATAGGCATATTCCATGGTTTTATGACAAACTTATTGTTTGCCAATATACTCATGGTTTCCTGCTGAGATATCTTAACTCTACTTCCACAAACAAAACAGCCTTCTTGAGCCATTTCAATATGGTCGGCAATAAAGTGAGAATTTAAGACTACATCTCCATCAATCTGGATAATATAATCGCCCGTTGCTTTAGCTATAGCCTTGTTTAAAATGGCTGTTTTGCGAAAGCCCAAATCTTTTTGCCATACATGGATAACTGGCTGGGGAAAGTTGGATGCAAAATGTTCTATCAGCATTTTGGTTTCTTCTGTAGAACCATCATCTGCTATCACTATTTCATCAGGCAAGACCGTTTGACGACTCACACTAGCGAGTACCATCCCCAATGCTTGAGGCCAATTATATGTTGTCATCAATAATGTTGTCTTCATAACTTTACTTTTTTCTAAAACAATGCGTTATATTTTTTCTTGTCTTCCATCGCCTGTCATGTTCTTCCTTACCATCCATAAAGTACTGAACCATAGATTCTTCCAACCCTCTACCCTTAACATATTCACGGGCTACAAACTCGAAGACATCCATTCTGCCGGTGAATCTCGTCAAGTTTTCCACACATTCCTTCATCGGTGGATAACCAGTGTAAAACTTCATGCGGTTGATGTCGATAAGAGAGAAGGTATAATGGCCATCAGCCTGAGGCTGATACAGTACATTACCACTGTTCAGGTCGATATCGATGATACCTTTCTGATGCAGGCGATTCACAAAGCGGGCAAAATCACCCGCCATAACCTTGTTGAATTCCTTCGGATCGTTCAACTGCCCCGTAATAGGCAGACTGTTATCTACATCAGAGATAAAATAGCAATAGTCGATAAGTCCATTCACTCTTGTCTCAACATATCCAAAGCCTTCAGGGGTAGCAAAGCCATCCTCCTGCAGTTTGACAGCATTCTCATAAGCCCGGCAAGCCTTGGTAGAGCGGAAGAAACTATATCCTATCTTCTGAACGAAGTTAGGGCGCTTGTATCTTTTCACCACCACTTCCTTGTCTTTTCCATCAAACTTCACAATAAAAGCCTTGATTACATTCCTTCCCTGAAAGATGCAACGTCCCTCCTGCTCGAACACATCCGGGATGCGCTCGATGAAACTTCTCATCTCTTCGTATTTTGGATTTATCTTTATCTTCATTTGTTTTCTATACTTTTATATTATCATTGTCCAAGATACTTGGGTACATTTATGATTCCTTCCACACTCTTCTCTTGAGCCACAACGCCAAGATGGGGTCACTCATTTCCAGATGCTTAGGAACAGGAATCGTAATCAGATCTTTTACCATCAAGGATTTCTTAAGGCGGGTTACATTGGCGGCAGTACCCAGGCGATAAGTTTCCAATATTGCCGTCTGGGTGAAACCAGTATGTACTCCATTGATAATGGCATGCAGGAAATTCATCTGATAGGCAGAAAGGTCTTCGGTCTGCTGAATAAACAAAGGCTCACAGGCATCCAGCAACCTGTCTATTCCATATTTCAAGTCCTCTTCTGTAGCTGCAGAATCATCCTGTACACGCAACCATACAAACCATGCCAACTGCTGTACATAAGAAGAATACCTATCTGTTACCTGACAGATTTCTCGAGCCAGCTCTTCCGAGATATGCTTGCCGGTAGATTCGAAACGCTGACAGATATACTCCACCCAGTCTTTCTCGCTTATCTTGTTCAGATAGAAGAAATCTCCAAAGCGATAGAATGGGTAACTGGCATTCTGGAACATCTGTTCCATCATGTGTTTCTTGCTTCCATAAAGGCAGTAAGATACATGGCTCTGTAATTGCCATACGCTACGGAGCTTCTTCTGGAAGGTCAATGAATCAGGGAAATCGCCTATCTGCTGAAATTCATCGATGCAGACTACGATATGACAACCTTTAGACCGAGCTATCATTTCCGGAAGTCTCAAAACCTCTTCTGTTGTATTGTTACCTGCATTATACTCCAAAGTCAAAGAGAAATCAGTCAAAGGATCTTGTCCTATACTGATTTTCGGAACGAAACGGCTCAAGAACACCTTGGCATTCTCCATCCATTCTTCCCATTTTGAAGAAGTAGCCCGAACCACAGCTGTGGCAAAAGCATTGATAAAATCATTCTCAGAGCGACAGCCAAAGGCATCTATACGAGCTATCCTGATGTCTTCGCTCTCTACAAGCGAACACACCTTATCCACCAATGAAGTCTT
>USQD01000099.1 GCA_900556795.1 uncultured Prevotella sp.
GTAAAAACGAAAAAAAATCCCTTTTTATTTCGTTATTTGGGAAATTATGGTTATTTTTGCCAACGATATGAGACGGTGACTTAAAACATTGTCAAGATCATGTAATGATGAGTTCCTAGAATTGTCAATTACAAACAAACATAAAAACAATAAATTAAAACTATCAACAATGGCAAAAATTGTAACATTAGGTGAAATTATGCTTCGTTTGTCACCAGAAGGCAACGAGCGCTTCATTCAGAGTGATTCATTCCGCATCATCCCTGGCGGTGGTGAGGCTAACGTAGCTGTCAGCTTGGCTAACTATGGTCATGAGGCTTACTTCGTATCTAAGCTGCCAAAGCACGAGATTGGTCAGATTGCCCTGAATGCTCTCCGTCGCTATGGTGTGAACACAGATTTCATCGCTCGTGGTGGCGACCGTGTTGGTCTTTACTATGCTGAGACAGGTGCTTCTATGCGCCCATCAAAGGTTATCTACGACCGTGCTCACAGCGCTATCGCAGAGGCTGATGCTGCAGATTTCGATTTCGATAAGATTATGGAGGGTGCCCAGTGGTTCCACTGGAGCGGTATTACTCCTGCTATCAGCGACAAGGCTGCTGAGTTGACCAAGTTGGCTTGTGAGGCTGCTAAGCGTCATGGCGTAACTGTTTCTGTTGACCTCAACTTCCGCAAGAAGCTGTGGACTTCAGAGAAGGCTATCTCAGTGATGCGTCCTTTGATGAAGTACGTTGACGTTTGCATCGGTAATGAGGAAGATGCTCAGCTCTGCCTGGGCTTCAAGCCAGATGCTGACGTAGAGGGCGGCAAGACAGATGCTGAGGGTTACTACGGCATCTTCCAGGGTATGATGAAGGAGTTCGGATTCAAGTATGTTGTTTCTACTCTCCGTGAGTCTCTCTCTGCTACACACAACGGCTGGAAGGCTCTTATCTATGACGGTAAGGAGTTCTACCAGAGCAAGCACTATGATATCAACCCTATCATCGACCGCGTAGGTGGTGGTGACTCTTTCTCTGGTGGTCTGATCCACGGTCTTCTGACCAAGGAGACTCAGGCAGAGGCATTGGAGTTCGCTGTAGCTGCTTCTGCATTGAAGCACACTATCCCTGGCGACTTCAACCTCGTTTCTGCTGATGAGGTAGAGAGTCTTGCTGGCGGTAACGCTAATGGTCGCGTTCAGCGATAACATTTAACACTTAACATTTAACATTAAAACAAAAATGGCAAAATTTAGCAAAATGCAGGTCATGGCAGCCATGAAAGAGACTGGTATGGTTCCTGTATTCTTCAATAAGGACGTTGAAATCTGCAAGAACGTAATCAAGGCTTGCTATGAGGGTGGCGTTCGCGTTTTCGAGTTTACTAACCGAGGTGACTTCGCTCACGAGATTTTCGGTGAGTTGGTAAAGTGGGCTGACAAGGCTTGCCCTGAAATGATCTTGGGTGCTGGTACAGTTGTTGATGCTGGTACAGCTTCTCTCTATCTCCAGTTGGGTGCCAACTTCATCGTAGGTCCTAACTTCAACCCTGACATTGCACCAGTCTGCAACCGTCGCCTGGTTCCATATTCACCAGGTTGTGGTTCTGTTACAGAAATCAACAATGCTCAGGCAGCAGGTTGCGATGTAACCAAGGTATTCCCTGCTGGTAACGTAGGTGGTCCTTCATTCGTCAAGAATGTGATGGCACCATTGCGTTGGAGCAACATCATGGTAACGGGTGCCGTAGAGCCAACAGAGGAGAATCTTACTCCTTGGATCAAGGCTGGCGTACTCTGCGTAGGTATGGGCTCTAAGCTCTTCCCTAAGGAGACTGTTGCTGCTGGCGACTGGGCTGCTATCACGGCTAAGTGTCAGGAAGCTCTTGGCTATATTGCCAAGGCTCGCGCTTAATTTTTTTGAACTTCGTTTTTAAAAGTTATTAGTTTTTATGCTCATGCATAAAAAATCATGTCATCTTTACTGCGTCGTCATCAACCTTCTGGTGGTGACGGCGTTTGTTTTTTCAGCTTGTTCGCCTGCCCATCAGTATGAGGTGGATAAGTTGAATAGCCAATCCTATGCTTTTCACTATCGCAATCTTGATTCTACCAAAGTCTTGGCTAAGAGAGCTTTAGCTCTTTCTGATGATTATTCTACCGGTTATGCTGAGGCTTGCAATAACCTTGCTTTCGTGGCAATTGCCAAGATGGATTACAAGCTTGCCAAACAGTGGCTCAACCTGGTGGAAGAACGCAGCGACAACCAGATAGAACTCCTTATTGCCGACGTCCAGAATATGCGACTCTGTCAGCGGGAAGCCCGCAACAAGGATTTCTACGCCTATCGTGAGAAAGCGATGCGCCGACTGCGCCGAATAGGCGAGGAGACTGATAACCTTCCTCCTCGTGAATATCAGCGTGCGGTCTATGCCCAGTCAGAGTTCGCGGTTGTGGCTTCCACCTATTTCTATTATGTGCAGTTGGAGAAGCCGATGATGCAAGCCCTGAACCAGATAGACCCTGACGCCTTGGAGCAGGATACAGCCCAGTATCTGAACTATCTTTACAATTACGGTTCGGGTGGAGCGATTACCCACGGTACTCAGAACGAGATTCTGCAGGCAGAATTCGATATGCTCATCAGATGCTACATGCTGGCGAGCGGTCCTAATCCTTATCCTTACTGGCAGGCGAATGCCCTTCAAGCTATCAGCGAACATATCCAGGATGAAGACAACCGGGAGTTCCTTATCAGGAACAATCTGCCTGCCTTCCAGTATCTCAACATCGAGCAGATGCCAGCCAACCTGCTTGCCGGCAACTTTGCCCAGCGAGCGCTCAATCTCTTCAGCAGCTATGGCGATGTTTATCAGACGGCAGGAGCCCATCGTACCCTTGCCGAGTGCTATTGGCAAATCAGGGATTACCAGTCGTCGCTCGACTGTCTGAACCATGCGCTCTATGACAACAAGGCTATCTTCCAGGCGCCCGACCTCGTGGCTTCCATCCGCGAGCAGATGAGTCTGGCTTATTCCGCACTCGACGACAAGGTGAAGAGCGACTACAACCGCAACGCCTATCTCGACCTGCAGGAGTCTTCCCGACAGGACCGCCAGCTCGAAGCCCGTGCAGCCCAGCTCGACGATATCGCCACGATTCTCAATGTCATGATCATCGCCGTGATAGCCATGATTGTCATTGCCGTCATCCTGCTCTATGTCTTCGACTATATGAAGCGCAAGAAAGCCAAGGAGGAATCCACGGAAGAACTGCTTAAACCTCTGCATGAACGAATGGAGCTTAATGCTCAGAAACATAAAGAATTCCTTGAGAAGCTTGAAGAGGAAACAGAACGCCGTATGGAATTGATGATGAGAGTATCTGCCAACAAGGAACGCAACGTGGAGCAGCGCACCAAAGTGGAGTTTGCCAACTCAAATCTTTCGTATATAAACCGTATGCTGAACGAGGTGACCCGACTCTGCAAGGGGGGTGAAACTGAGGAGGTAAGAAAGCAGCGCTACCAGTATATATTGGAATTGGTAGATGTCATTGAAGACTATAACAGTACCCTGACACGCTGGATTCAGATGAAGCAGGGAATGCTGAACCTCCGCATCGAGAGTTTCTCCCTGCAGCAGCTCTTCGACATTGTGGAGAAGGGAAAGACGAGCTTCCAGATGAAGGGCATCAGGCTCGTGGTGAAGCCGACCGATGCTGTTTTGAAAGCCGACCGTGCCCTGACGCTCTTCATGATCAATACAATAGCCGACAACGCCAGGAAGTTTACTCCTGCCGGTGGCGAGGTGGTCGTCGAGGCTCAGGTCAAGGCAGAGGATAAGTATGTGGAGATTTCCATCACGGACAACGGAAAGGGTATGGACGAGGAACAGCTGGCTCATGTCTTCGACCGCGCCTATACCGGCGGACATGGTTTCGGACTGATCAACTGCAAGGGAATCATCGAGAAATACAAGAAGACGAGCCGCATGTTTGACAAGTGCGATATTTCTGTACAAAGCGAGGTGGGCAAGGGGAGCCGTTTTGCCTTCCGCCTTCCTGTGGGGCGTATGCTCCTGCTGTCGTTGCTGATAGCCCTGTTCTCATGTCTTCCTTCAGGCAGCGCTTGGGCGAAGATGCAGAAATCTCATGGCTCTCATCATCTGCACATGCGTACAGCCGTTCAGAAGCCGCTCAATCTGCAGCGAGCAGACCAGTATGCCGACAGCGCCTATTTCAGCAATGTCAACGGTCATTACGAGCGCACGCTTGCCTTCGCCGATTCCGCAAGAGAGTATCTCAACCGCCATTATCTCTCGCTCCGTCCTAAGGGAACCTTCCTGATGGTAAAGTATCCTAAGGCGGGAGCCATAGCCGAACTGCAGTGGCTCAGAGATAGTTTGCCAACCGACTACAACGTGATTCTCGATATCCGCAACGAGAGTGCTGTGGCAGCCCTGGCGCTCCACCAGTGGGACCTGTATGCCAGCAACAACAAGGTCTACACCCAGCTCTTCAGGGAGATGAGCGCCGACAATACGCTCGATGAATACGTGCGCACGATGGAGGTTTCCAAGAACTCCAAGAATGTGGCGGTGGTTCTCCTGATACTCCTCCTGCTGCAGCTGCCGCTGGCTTACTATCTACTGTATTATCGCCACATCCTGCGCTATCGCTTCGCCGTAGACAAGGTAAATACCATCAACCAGATTCTGCTCAGCAGCAACTCTGACAAGGAAAAGCTACAGCGAATCAGCGAGATATGGGATGAGAAAACCAGCCGTAGAGCCAACAGCGAACAGCTCAACGAGGTGGTGGTGCGCATCGAGAAAGCGCTGAACGACGGCATTGCAGATGTCAGGAAGGACTACAGCAGACTGGAACTGCTGGAAGATGAAATCCATCGAACGGAATACGAGGGCGACAAGCTGTATGTTGCCAATCAGGTGCTCGACAACTGTCTCTCTGCCCTGAAACACGAAACGATGTATTATCCTTCGCGCATCCGACAGCTCATCGAAACCAATCCCGATGATGTGGAATCGCTGCGCGAGCTGATAGAGTATTACAAATCGGTATATACCATGCTGAGTACGCAGGCGATGGAGCAGGCGAAGGGTATGGTAAGGCTGGATTACCACCTGCTGGAGCTTCTTTTCGAAATCCTGATAGCCAATACGAAGAAGTGCGACATCAGAATCGAGACTACGGACGGAAATCCTTATGCCGAGGTGTATGTGAAGCAGCATGAGTCGGCTTACGTTTCCCGGCAGATTACCGATTTCTTTTCTTCAACTACCGTGGATGTCAATTATCTCGTGGCGAGACAGATAGCCAGAGAGGTAGGTGACATTACCAACTTGCGCGGCTGCGGTCTCAGTTCCACTGCCGGATCTGACGGCAGTGCAATCATCACGGCTGTCCTGCCTGTAGCGGTCGTTAAGAGAATCGACTTCGAGGGCTTGAAGGAAAGATGGAAACATAAGGTTGAATTAGAAATAACAGAAGTTCAGCATGAGAAACCTCAAGCTGGAGTTGAATAGAAATACTAAAAATAGAATTGAGATATGGAGAATTTTAAAGTGATTATAGTAGAAGATGTGCCACTGGAACTGAAAGGTACCGAGGGCATCTTCAAGACCGACATTCCTGAGGCAGAAATCATTGGAACTGCCGAAAACGAACCGGCTTACTGGCGACTTATCAAGGCGCAGAAGCCCGACCTCGTGCTGCTCGATCTGGGATTGGGCGGTTCTACCACCATTGGCGTGGAAATCTGCCGCAGCACCAAGCAACAGTATCCTGACGTGAAGGTGCTCATCTTTACGGGCGAGATTCTCAACGAGAAGCTTTGGGTGGATGCGCTGGATGCCGGATGCGACGGAATCATCCTGAAGAGCGGCGAACTGCTCACCCGTGGTGATGTGGCGAGCTGCATGGGCGGCAAGAAGATGGTCTTCAACCAGCCTATCCTGAAGAAGATTATCGAGCGATTCAAGAAGAGCGTAAACAGCGAGCTGATGCGCCAGGAGGCTCTCATCAATTACGAGATTGATGAATATGACGAGCGTTTCCTGCGCCATCTTGCCCTGGGCTACACCAAGGAGCAGATTACCGGTCTGCGAGGAATGCCTTTCGGTGTGAAGAGTCTGGAGAAGCGCCAGAACGAGCTGGTGCAGAAGCTGTTTCCTGACGGCAACAACGGCAATAGCGTGAATGCCACCCGACTGGTGGTAAGGGCCTGCGAACTGCGCATCCTGGATATTGATAATCTCGTGGCTGACGAGGAGTAGGTCATGAGGGAGATAAGTCATGGGGAATAGGACTATGAGGAATAGAATATCGATTTTTCGGAAGTTGACCCGTTTGGGGGCATGGCTGGCTAGCGGATTGCTGGTTGGCCAGTGCGTCCTGGTGCTGGTGTCGTGGCTGCAGACGGCTGCGATGCCGGAAACCTTCCCGCGCACGTTGCTCAATGCCGAGGGCATCCGATGGTTCTTCGGACGCTTTACGGAGAATCTGATGCAGCCGATGCTGGTCTGGCTCCTGCTGCTCTGCATCTCGCTGGGGGCACTCTACAGGAGCGGTCTGCTTCATTTCAACGGCAGGGAATATCGCCAGCGGGTAGCCATGCGAGTGGTGTTTTTCGAGTTTCTGCTGTTCGCCTTCGTGATGGTTTGTCTCACGATGGTTCCCCATGCTATATTGCTGAACGTGATGGGTGGCATCTGGGGCAGTAGTTTTACGAAGAGTCTCCTTCCGTACATTTGTTTTGCGGTCATGGTGATGAGTCTCACCTTTGGTGTGGCGAGCAACCGCTTCCGTTCGCTCGCGGAGGTTTATGAGGCGTCGTATTTCGGCATCCGCATCTTTGCTCCGCTCTATCTCCTCTACGTTCTCTCCATACAACTCTATAGTTCCCTGGTTTATCTTTATTTCTGATGATGGAATTCCCCACGTTCCCTGAATGGCAGAAGCTCCTAACTTTGGGGCTTTTGCCCATACTTGAATCATATTCGAAAGTTATTCCTGTGAGATAAGATAATATCTCCGTAAGATAAAAAAAT
>USQD01000100.1 GCA_900556795.1 uncultured Prevotella sp.
GATCAGCTCCTTAATCTTTTCTACTTGTTTGCTCATAATTGATTATTATGTATTATTTCTTTATTCTTTATAGAATGTATTTCTGAATAGATGGGGTGGGGAACGGGCCGTCACCACATAATTCGGGCGCAAAGATACGAAAAAAACCGCAGATAGCGAACTATCTACGGTTAAATATTTAGAATATTGTGAAAAATCTCCACTTTTGGGTTCTAAAATTCCAGAAGTACACGGGCATTGAGCTGGCGGCCTGTCAGATAATTAGGCACGGCATACTGCTGATTGGTGACATCGGTTACCCAGTAGTAGCTGTTCACGTTGTCGATGCCGAAGAGGTTGAGGCAGTCTACGCCCAGCGTTACGTTCTTCAGGAAGGTCTTCTTCTCCCGGCGGCTGTTGTTGAGCAGCTGATAGCTCATTCCGATATCGGCACGGCGATAGGCGGTGGCACGGAAACTGTTGGTCTCCAACTCCTTGTGGGGGGCGGCGAATGGCAATCCGTCGGCAAAGGCAAGCTTCAGCGACATGCGCCATTTCTTGCTGCCAGGGAAGTAGTCGGTGAAGAAGAGGTTCACGGCATAGCGCTGGTCGGTAGGCAGAGGGATGCTCTTGCCTCCCAGATTCATCCTGGTATCCATGAGCGAGAGGCTGAGCCATGAATCCGTGCCCGGTACAAACTCGCCATAGAGCTTGAAATCGAGTCCGGCTGCATGACCGCTGCATTCGTTCTGTCCGTAATATACTACCTTCACGTTGCTGACTGAGTAGGGAACCAGGTTGGCCAATGCCTTATAGTAGGCCTCGGCAGAGAACTTGAACCGCTGGTTGTTCATGCGGAAACGGTAGTCGTATCCGGCGATGAAGTGGATGCTTCGCTGGCTCTTGATCTTCTCGTTGAGCGATGCTACGGTCACTCCGTTGACGGTTGTCGTATCTCGCAGCTCTTTGAAGAATGGTGCCTGATAGTATAGTCCGGCTGCCAGGCGGAGCGTGGTGTTCTCGTGGTTTGCCGGAATGATGGCGAGAGAGATGCGTGGACTCAGGATCGTCTCGCGGTTGAAGTTCCAGTGACTCATGCGCACACCATAGTTCAGCGTGTAATGCGTCTGCCCGTTTCCGGTGCTGTCGGCAGTACCGCCAGAGAATCGGTAGGTGTCCTGTATGTAGGTTTCCATACGGTTGGCATTCAGCTCGTTACGGGCTTTCATGGAATAAATCATATAGAGGTCCTTTCCGGTGTGGGGAACGCTGTATCCGGCAGAATCGCGCATCTCGTATTCGATGGAATTCTCTTCGATATGTTCCCTTTTCAGGGTGACAGCCGCCTCCACGTTGTGCTTCTGTACCTTGTGGCGCAGCATCAGCTTGGCGCTCATCACGCGGGCTGTGAGGTAGTTGCGGGCATGCTCGAAATAGGTTCCCACGCCCAGGTTCTCTGATGTCTCTGTCTGGTCGAGCCAGTACTGTCCCTGGATGTCGTATTTTTCCTGTTCCTTGGTATAGAAGGCGCTTCCCAGGAGCGAGAGACTGGTGTTCTGAGTGATGTTCCGGGTGATGCCGAGGGTTCCGAAATAGGTGAGGAAGCGGTCTTTCTCATGTCCGTCGAAATATACTCTGAAACTCTTCACGTTCTCCATCGTTCCGAACGATGTCTCGCGGTCGGACGGTTCGAAGTTGTAATGGTTGTCAGAGATATATCCTATGAAGTCTATCTTCCATCGCTTGTTGGGCTGATAGCTCAGATAGGTCTGATAGTCAAGATAATTCGGCTTGTATTCTCCCTTCGTCTCCAGCGAGCCGAGGAGGTAGGAGGTGGTCTTGTATCTCACGCTGTTGAGCCATGACAGCTTCCGGGTTCCTATACCGATATAGGCATCGGTACCCAGCAGGCTGGCTGCTAGGCTTCCTTCCACCAAAGGCTTCTTGCCCTTGGCTTTCAGCGTCTTGTAGGTGATGTCGAGTGCCGAGCTCATCTTGTCGCCGTATTTCGCTCCGTAGCCTCCGGTAGAGAAGCCAATTTTGTCTACCATGTAAGGATTGATGACGGAAAGACCTTCCTGCTGACCGCTGCGGACGAGGAACGGACGGTATACTTCCACATTATTAATATATACAGAGTTCTCGTCGAAGGCACCGCCACGCACGTTGTACTGCGAGGAAAGTTCGCTGTGGGTGCTGACTCCAGCCTGCTGCTGGATGATGCCCTCCACGCCGTTGCCGTTGGCAGAAGGAGCCATCCTGATGTCCTTGACCTTGATGTCCTGCGTCTGGTCAGACTGTATCTTCTCTCCCGTCACATTCACGTCGCCCAGCATCGTGGCATCGGTATGTAGCACCACCTGGAGGGTCTGCTTTCCTCTAGGCTTTCTCAGGATGCGCACCTTGGTCTTGTAGCCTATCATCGAGAATTTGACGGCTACACTGTCGGCAGAATGCAGATGCATGCTGAATTCTCCCCTGAGCGAAGTGAAAGCCACCTTGCCCTGGCTGGCTACGGAAACCGTGGCAAGTTCTACGGGATTATTGTCGTCATCGGTGACTCTACCTTGCAGCGTGAATTCCTGTGCCATCATCTTCAGGGTGGCAATCAGGCATATTGTCATGATAAATAATTTCTGTTTCATGTAGTATTTAACGCAGAAAGTTGATTTTTATTATAAAATACCTAATCTTTGGTATTTGTATATCGCATTTTTTTAGTACTTTTGCAGCCAAGATATAGCAAATATTAAAATATAAAAAGAGAGATTAATAGAAAAATGAAAAAACAGACTCAGGCCATTCATGTGGCATACGAACGTAGAGATGCTTATGATTCATTGAGCGTTCCGGTATATAATACGCTGGCTTACGAATTTGACAATGCAGCCATCATGTCGGATGCCTTTACGGACAAGATCAAGGCTCCGGATTATTCGCGCGTGGAGAATCCTACGGTTACCAACCTGGAGCGCCGCATCGAGGCGCTGACCGGTGCGCAGCATGTTACAGCCTTCAATTCGGGTATGGCTGCTATCAGCAATACGCTGATGGCGCTTGCTGCACAGGGCAAGAACATCGTCAGCTCCAAGCATCTCTTCGGCAATACCTATGCATTGCTGGTTGCCACCTTGCGCCGTTTCGGAGTGAAGGTCCGACTGCGCGATCTGACCAATATAGAAGAGGTACGCGAGGCAATTGATGAGGATACCTGCTGCGTGTTCCTGGAAATCATTACCAATCCGCAGCTGGAGGTGGCCGACCTGAAGGCGCTTTCTGAGGTGGCTCACGAGAAGAATGTGCCCCTGGTGGCTGATACTACCATCATTCCTTTCACCCAGTTCTCGGCTAAGGATCTGGGCGTGGATGTCGAGGTGGTATCCAGTTCCAAGTATATCAGTGGCGGTGCTACATCGCTTGGCGGTGTGGTCATCGATTACGGTACTCCCTATCATGGCGATTTTGCCAAGCGTCTCTATGGTGAGATGCTTTTCAACTTTGGTGCCTACATGACTCCGCAGGTGGCTTATATGCAGACCATCGGACTGGAGACGCTCGATGCGCGTTATCGCGTGCAGAGCAGCAATGCGCTGGAGCTGGCAAGGAAGCTTCAGACGCTCCCTCAGATCAAGCGTGTGAACTATGTGGGTTTGGAGGATAATCCATTCCATGAGTTGGCAAAGAAGCAGTTTGGCAAGACTGCCGGAGCGATGATCTGCATCGATTTGGAGGATAAGGAGGCATGTTTCAGTTTCCTGAACCATTTGAAGCTGATTCATCGTGCCACCAATCTCTTCGACAACCGTTCGCTAGCCATCCATCCTGCCAGCACCATCTTTGGCGGCTTCTCGGAGCGTATGCGTCAGAGCATGGATGTCTTGGATACTACCGTAAGACTGAGTGTCGGATTGGAGGATGTTGATGATCTGTTTGAGGACATCAAGCAGGCGTTGGGGTAAGTGAAGTAAGTGAAGAACGAAGAGTGAAGAATTCAACGGCTTTACTAATCATAAAGTTCAAAGTTCAAAGCTCAAAGTTCAAAGTTAAAAAAAATATGAAGTACGATTTTGATAAAATAATTGACCGTTCGGGTAGCGGCGACCTCAAGCACGAGGCGCTGCAGCCACGCTGGGGAAGAACCGATCTGCTGCCTCTCTGGGTAGCGGATATGGACTTCGAGACCCCCGATTTCATCACCGATGCCCTGAAGGCACGTCTGGAACATTCGCTCTTCGGATATACCGTAGAGCCGGAAGACTATCTGCCCTGCATCATCGATTGGGTGAAGGCTCATCATCAGTGGGATGTGGAGCGTGACTGGATTCGCTTTATTCCGGGCATCGTGAAGGGAATAGGACTGGTGGTGAATGTCTTTACCAGGGAAGATGAGAAGGTCATCATCCAGCCACCCGTTTATCATCCTTTCCGGCTCACCCCGCAGGGAAACGGCCGCGAGGTGGTTTTCAATCCGCTGAAGATGCGCCAGGACGGATATTACGAGATGGATTTCGAAAATCTGGAAAAGGTGTGTGATGAGAAGTGCAAGGTGCTGATTCTATGTAACCCTCATAATCCGGGAGGTATTACATGGGACAAGGAAACGCTGCAGCGACTGGCTGACTTCTGCTACGAGCATCATCTGCTGGTAATCAGCGATGAGATTCATGCTGACATGGCTCTCTTCGGACACAAGCATATTCCTTTTGCATCGGTCAGCGACCATGCACGCGATATCAGCATCACCTTCCAGGCTCCTTCCAAGACCTTCAATATTGCCGGTATCGTGAGCAGTTATGCCATCATTCCTAGTGAGGAGATACGCAGGAAGTTCTATCCTTGGCTGTCTGCCAACGAACTGGATGAGCCTACGCTCTTTGCTCCGATTGCTACGGTAGCAGCCTTCAGGAAGGGGGAGGAGTGGCGCAGGCAGATGCTGGCATATATCGAGGATAATATCCGCTTTGTAGAGGATTTCTGCAAGGAGCATATTCCGGGCATCCGTCCGCTCCGTCCGCAGGCTTCGTTCCTGGTATGGCTGAACTGCAGGGATTTGCATCTCTCTCATGATCAGCTTCTGGATCTTTTCATCGACAAGGCTCATCTTGCCTTGAATGACGGTGAGATGTTTGGTCCTGGTGGCGAAGGTTTCATGCGACTGAATGTGGCAGAGCCTAGAAGCGTGCTGAAGCAGGCGCTTCAGCAGTTGTCAGAAGTTGTAAGAGAATTAGATTAACTCTTTGAGGTTTAAGGATATATAAAATAATGAAGGGGTGTGTAGATTGGATTTCTGCACACCCCTTTATCGATTTTCAATAGTTTACTTATTGAATGCGTAATAGAAGCCATCGTTCATTGCCATACGAACCTGGAAAAGGCCATTCTCGTCGGCTGGAACGTTCATCTTCTCGCCGTTTGGCAGACAAGCCTGGATGCTGCCATCCTCATTAAAGCTGAAGAGTTCACGGATATCGCCGTCCTTGCTGTATGACCAGCTCTTTTTCTTCTTGTTGAATACGAAGTATGATTTCTCACCCTCTGGGTCGGTAATCTCATAACCGTTCTTCAATGTCTTGATGGCGTACATACGACCATCCTTACCCATTACGTCCTTGGTCTTGCCGACATTGGCAATCACCTTTTCGCCTGTCCAGAACTCGATAGAGTTGAGTACGAACAAGTCTGCAACAGAACATACTGCGTATGCAGGACTGATAACGATGAAAATCAATTCGTTGACGAACTTGTTGTCAGTAGCACGCTTGTTCCAATCCAAAACGTTGTTGGTAAGGCAGAATGAGCCGATACAAGAACTGAGAGTCATGGTGCCTAAAGAGACAGCGATGACTGCATTAACCATAAATTTCTTCATAACTTTATGTTTTGAGGTTTAAAAAAAATAGGTCTATACGCTAATGATGAGTTAGCATATAAACCTATATACTATATTAAATATGTGTTGTTACTTAGCTGATTCGAACTCGCGCAGGAAGCGAGTATCATTCTCTGAGAAGAGACGCAGGTCGCTGACACGATACTTCAAGTTGGTGATGCGCTCTACACCCATACCGAAGGCATAACCGGTATAGACATTGCTGTCGATGCCGCAAGCCTCGAGGTCGTGAGGGTCTACCATACCGCAACCCAGAATCTCTACCCATCCTGTATGCTTGCAGAAGTTACATCCCTTGCCGCCGCAGATGTTGCAGGAGATATCCATCTCAGCGCTAGGCTCTGTGAATGGGAAGTAGCTAGGACGCAAGCGGATCTTGGTATCTGCACCGAACATCTCGCGAGCGAAGGTGAGGAGCACCTGCTTGAGGTCAGTGAAGCTTACGTTCTTGTCAACATAGAGACCTTCTACCTGATGGAAGAAGCAGTGGGCACGGGCGCTGATTGCCTCGTTGCGGTATACGCGGCCAGGGCAGAGAACGCGGATAGGTGGCTCATGAGTCTCCATGTAATGTGCCTCATCGTTGGAGGTATGACTGCGCAGGAGCACATTCTTGGTTACGTCATCATCGTTGCTCTTCTCAATGAAGAAGGTATCCTGCATGTCGCGGGCTGGATGATCGGCAGCAAAGTTGAGCATGGTGAACACGTGCTTGTCATCATCAACCTCTGGACCCTGATAGAGGGTGAATCCCATACGGCCGAAGATGTCGATGATCTGGTTCTTTACAACAGTCAACGGATGGCGTGTACCCAAAGCCACAGGATAAGCCGTACGGGTCAGGTCGATGTCGTCGCTGCTTGCGTCAGCCTCTTCCATCTGCTCCTTGAGTCCGTTGATCTTGGCAAGAGTAGCCTGCTTCAATTCGTTGATTTTGATACCAACCTCTTTTTTCTGGTCGCCTGGCACATTGCGGAAGTCGGCCATGAGGGCATTGATTTCACCCTTTTTGCTGAGATACTTGATGCGAAGCTGTTCTACTTCTTCTGCGTTCTGGGCAGTCAAAGAATCCACTTCTAGATCGGAAGAGCGTCGTGTAGGGAAAGAGTGTAGATCTCGGTGGTCGCCGTATCAT
>USQD01000101.1 GCA_900556795.1 uncultured Prevotella sp.
TTTCAAGCAGAAGACGGCATACGAGATTCCGAAACGTGACTGGAGTTCAGACGTGTGCTCTTCCGATCTCACATTGATGGTCTGTGCGCTCGAGATGGCTGCACAGCAGAAAATCAGCGGCTGCGTCATCGACGAGGATGGCTTTGCCGTGCCTTATGCTAGTGTGCAATATAAGGGACACAAGATTGCCGTTTCAAGTGATGGAGAGGGTAAGTTTACCATCGAGAAGCATCCCGAATGGGTGCTTACCGTGAGTGCCCTCAGCTATAAGTCACAAACTGTGAAGATTAGCGAAAAGCTCAATTTTCTGGAAGTGAAATTGAAAGATGATAGCCGCCGACTCAACGAGGTGGTGGTGAAATCGAAGAAAGGTAAGTACAAAAGAAAGGAAAATCCTGCCGTAGAGCTGATGCGACGTGTGATTGCTGCCAAGAAGAAGAGCAATCTGTCCAATCATGATTATTATCAGTTTGATAAATATCAGAAGTTAACCCTGGCGCTCAACGATTTGACCAAGGAACAGTTGGAGGGCAAGTTCTTCAGTAAGCGTCAGTATCTGCTGGACCAGGTGGAGAAATCGCCTTATAATGATAAGCTGACCTTGCCTGTGCAGGTCAACGAGACGGTTTCGCAACATATCTACCGCAAGGATCCAAAGAGCGAGAAAGATATTATCAAGGGTCAGCAGAGCAATGGTATCGGACAGGTGATTCAGACGGGTGAAATCATCAACACAGTCCTGAAGGATGTTTTTACTGATGTTGATATCTATGATGATTATGTGCGCCTCCTGCAATATCCGTTCCCTTCTCCTATCGGTAGGACAGCCATTTCCTTCTACCATTATTATATAGAGGATACGGTTTATGTAGAGCGCGATCTCTGCTATCATCTGCAGTTTATTCCTGCCAACAGTCAGGACTTCGGATTCCGTGGAGAGCTCTATGTGCTTGCTGACAGCACCCTGCATGTAAAGAAATGTAATCTTTACATGCCTCACAATAGTGATGTAAACTGGGTGAAGGATATGAAGATAGAGCAGGAATTTACGAAGCTCGATAATGGCGAGTGGGTTTTGACCAAGGATGATATGGTGGCAGAAATGCACATCAATAATCTGTTGCAGGACCTGCTGGTGGTAAGAAATACGCGACTCTCCGACTATGCCTTTGATGAACTGCCGAAGCAGCTGTTCAAGGGCAAGGCGAAGATCAGGCACGATATGGACGCCATGAACCGTGATGAGGCTTACTGGAATAAATACCGACAGGTAGGCCTTACGAAGAGCGAATCGTCGATGGATAGTTTCATTCATCGTATGGAGAATTCCAAGGGCTTCAAATACATTATCCTGGGTGTGCGAGCCCTGATGGAGAACTATGTTGAGGTGGCTCATGCCAAGAAGACCGAGGAGAATAAGGAAAACAGAAGTTATTTCGACTTGGGACCTATCAATACGTTCCTTTCCAACAACTTCGTGGATGGAATCCGATTGCGTCTGGCTGGTCGTACGATGGCTGCGCTCAATCCTCATTTTTTCTGGAATGGCTATGGAGCCTATGGTCTGAAGAGTCATGAATGGTATTATGGTCATGTGCTGACCTATTCTTTCAACAAGAAGAAAAACAGTCCGTTCGAGTTCCCTATGCGCAACCTGACCTTCGAGGTGGGACATGATATTACTTCTCCATCTGATGACAACCTGTTGCACAACAAGGACAACTTCTTCATGACCCTTCGTGCCACGACTCAGGATCAGATGTATCTCTACCAGCGCCAGAAGCTGGGCTTTGTCTACGAGACCGATTGGGGCTTCCGCTTCGATACGAATATACGTTGGCAGAGCAACCGTACCGTGGGCAACCTGCATTATTATAAGGTGAACACGGGCGAAGAAGTAAAGAAAATCCGTACCACGGAGGTTTCGGCAGGACTCAATTACAATCCTGGTGTTACCTATGTGAATACCAAGCAGCAGCGCTTGCCTATCAATCTGGATAGTCCTGAGCTCAGCTTGCGCCATACGACGGGTCTCGATGGCTTTATGGGTGGACAGTATAAGAGCAACATCACCAGCCTGGGTATTTACAAGCGCCAATGGTTGGGAAGCTTCGGATACATCGATTTCAATATTGTGGGTAAGATGCAATGGAACAAGGTGCCATTCAGTATGCTTATCCAGCCACCGGTCAACCTCTCTATCTTCGAACAGGAGGCCACTATCAGTATGATGAAAGACTGGGAATTCCTGAGCGACCGTCAGGTGTTCTGGTCTGTAGCATGGGATATGAACGGCAAGCTGCTCAATCGTATTCCACTCATCAAGAAGCTCAAGTGGCGTGAATATATTGCAGCCAAGGGAGTCTGGGGACAACTCACGGATAAGAACAATCCGCTGAAGAATCCGAACGATAATGTTCTCTTCAAGTTCCCAAACAACTCTTACACCTTTGGTGATACTCCATATTGGGAATTGGTGGCTGGCGTGCACAACATCTTCAAGTTCTTCGGAATTGATTATGTGCGCCGTATCAATTACCTGAATCATCCTAATGTAGACAAGTGGGGCATCCGCATGGGATTCCTCATGACGTTCTAATCAATTTCTGATGGTCTGGAAGCGGACCATCAGAAATCATATTTGTCATCAACAGCATAAAATAGGAGATAGAATCATGAAAATTTTGCTAGCAGACAGACAGGACATCACGCGAGCAGGACTCAGCTACGTGATAGAGAAAATGGAAGGGCTGGAAAGCAAGTATGTGGAAGACAAGGCTGAGCTGATGCTTGCGCTCAAAGAGAACGAAGATACGGTAGTGATACTCGACTACACGAATTTCGACATTAACGATGCAGCAGAGCTGCTCATCCTGAACCAACGTTTTCCTTATACCCGATGGCTCTTGTTTAGTGAAGACTTGAGTACCGACTTCGTGAAGGTACTCGTGGCTAGCAGTAGTATGTTCAGTATTCTCCTGAAGGAGAGCCTGCTGATGGAAATCAAGGAGGCTATCCGTTTCTGTGCAGCCAGCAACCGTTTCATCTGCCAGCGTATGATGGAAGTATTGCTCGCTCCTAAGAAAGAAACAGAAGAAAAGGTAAATCTTACCAAGACTGAGACTGAGATTCTGAAAGATATTGCATTAGGAATGACTACGAAGGAAATAGCCGAAAAGCGTTTCTCCAGTTTCCATACCGTGAACACCCATCGTAAGAACATCTTCAGAAAATTAGGCGTAAATAATGTTCATGAGGCTACAAAATATGCTTTAAGAGCAGGTTTGGTAGATTCTGCAGAATATTATATTTAGAATTTCTGCAGAATATGATATTTATAAGGCAAAGCAAAAAACGTATTTCTATACGGCTAAAACAAAGGGTTTCAGATTGTCTCCCGACAGTCTGAAACCCTTTGTTTCTAACTAACTTATTATCAACTATTCATTACTTACTGCGTGCAAAATTACAAGTTTTTATAGAAAAAATAGCATATTCTGTTGAAAAAACACACGTAAACGTTTGCAAATTCGAATAAAATCTGTATCTTTGCACGTAAAAGTGCAATAATGCATCTTCTAATCTAACTTATTAGTAAATGAAGCAACGTAGAACATCACTAAAAGATCTCGCAGACAAGCTGGGAGTGAGCATCGCTACCGTGTCTCGAGCTTTGCGAAATAGTCATGAGGTGGGAGAGGAAATGACTCAGAAAGTCAAGACCTTGGCAAAGGAACTCAACTATCGGCCTAACCCATTTGCACAGAGTCTTCGGAAGGAAGCTCCAAGGGTGATAGGCGTCATCGTTCCTAATCTGGTTACCCACTATTATGCTGCCGTGCTGGATGGCATAGAAGACTATGCCTCAAAGTGTGGCTATTCGGTTATTAGTGCCAATAGTCATGAGAACCATGAGCGTGAAGCGAAGGCTCTTGATAATTTTCTTGATATGCATGTAGAAGGTATTATTGCTTGCCTTGCACAAGATACTACCGACTATTCTCATTTCGAGCAGCTCCACAAGATGGGAGTTCCTTTGGTGTTTTTTGCCCGTTGCTGCCTGGAAGAAAAGTTCTCTCAGGTTGTGGGTAATGGTGATGTGGCGGCTCAGGAGGCTACTCAGCACATGATTAAAACCGGCTCCCGCCGTGTTGCTTTCATTGGCGGTCCTAACCATCTCGATATGGTTCGCCGTCGCAAGCATGGCTATCTGGAAGCGCTCAGGGAGAACCGTATTCCTATCGACCGCGATCTGGTAGTCTGTGACAAGATTGATTTCGATGTAGCCCGTAATGCTACACTTCGACTTCTGGAGAGTGAGAATCGCCCAGATGCTATTCTTGCCTTCAACGATATCATTACCTATGCTGCCTTTGATGCCATCAAGGCTAAGGGCTTACGTATTCCTGAAGATGTTGCCATTATCGGCTTCACAGACGGAGATACGGCAGCCTTCGTTACTCCCCGCCTTTCTGCCATCATGGATAAGGCGCACGAACAGGGTACCAAGGCTTGCGAATTGCTCATGCGCAGCATCAATGGGGATGAGAAAATCTACAAGGAAGTTGTGCCGATGATTCTGAAAATCAGAGAAAGCTCAGAGAAACAGAGTTAAAGAAACTTTTCCCTAAAACTGAATAACCACTTAAAGACTGATGACCCACGATGGAAAGCGATGATAAAGATAAATAACAAACTATAAATATAAACCTTGAATGAAGATGTTTAAAAACTTGAATTTGCTAAGGCAGGCCCTCATGGTTCTCGGATTTGTGCTGCTTCTGCAGCCTCTTCAGATGAGAGCGGCTTTACAAAACATCGAGTTCTCCAGTTTGAATAACCGTGACGGACTCAGTAATAGCCAGGTGAATGCTATCTTGAAAGATAAGACAGGTTACGTCTGGTTTGGTACTCAGTCGGGACTCAATCGATTTGATGGATTCCGAATGAAGACCTTCTTGTATAGTGCCACAAACCAGACTTCATTGGCTAACAATTACGTAGATGAATTGCAGGAGGACAATGAAGGAAAAATCTGGGTGCATACTTCTGTGGGTTATTGTGTCTATGCCCCTACTACCGAGCAGTTCGATCGCAAGCCGGAAGTATGGTTGAAGACCATCAACGTAGAGGGTGTACCACAGAGACTATTGGTGGATTCACAGAAGAATATGTGGATTCAGGTATGGGGTAAGGGTCTTTATTATTATAATGTGAAGAATGAAACCACTTACCTGTTCAAATATGTGAAGAAGCCCAAGAGTGGCTGTCTCATGGATAGGGACATCAGTAGTCTGAAGGATGTAGACGGTAAGTTGCTGGTTACTTATGGCGACGGAACGCTGTGCCTACTGGATGGTGACAAACAGAGTGCGCTCTGGTATAATACCTTCCTGAAAGACCATCGTCTTAGTGGCGATAATGGCGCTTACAGTTTTGTAGAGAACAATCATACTTTCTGGGTTTCAACAACTACGGAGGCTTATGTCTTCAATTCTCTTAACAGACAATGGCTGAGTACGCGTTCCTATCTTGCACAGAGAGGAATTCTTGTTCCGGTAAATGACCGTATCGTTATCCGCGATCTTCAGGTAAATGCAAATGGTGCCTTGTGGGTGGCTACCGATCATCATGGACTTTTCTATATTGATTTTAAGACAAAGGCTTGTCACCAGTATGTGCATAGTAATGTCCGGGGAAGTATTGTAGACAATTCTTTGCAAAAGGTTTATATTGACAATTTTGGGGCCGTATGGGTTGGCAGTTATAAGAATGGTGTGGCTTATTATTCACCTTCTTCCAGCAAGTTCAATACCATTCCGCTTGGTGATGTTTGTACCATTACGCAGGATTTGGCAGGAAATCTGTGGTGTGGAACCAACGCCCATCTGGAATCCATGCGTGTGGCTCCAGTCATCGCTACCGTTCATAAGGCTGAGGATACGATGGAAGAGACGGTAGATGAGGGAGGCTCTTCTGATGCGCTCTATGGAGTTCATCGTTCTTCGCAAACCGCCAAGCCTGCCCGCAAGAACTATGTGGCTAAGGTGCTTCTGGTAGATGATAGCGATGACTTCCGCGAGTTTATGCGCGATGTGCTTACCGACTATCAGGTTATCGAGGCCGTGAACGGTCAGGATGCCTGGCAGAAGATTATCGAGGTTCGTCCGGACGTCATTCTCTCTGACGTAATGATGCCTGTGATGGATGGAATCGAACTCTGCCGCATGGTTAAGAGCAACGAGGAAACGGCTTCCATTCCGTTTGTGATGTTGACAGCACGTCTGGCTGCCGAGCATCGGGTAGAGGGATTGGAGAGTGGTGCGGATGATTACATCACCAAGCCTTTCAATATCGACATGCTCAATCTTCGCATCCGCAATCTCTTGGGCTGGGCGCGTCGTTCTGCACGTCGTTCTTTCCTTGATAAGAATAAGGAAGAGATGAAGGACTCAAGCCAGCCTAAGGAGAGAGCGATTCCTAAGGGAGAACTGGGCGACTTTGAAATGACAGCCAACGACCGCAAGTTCCTGGAAGATGTGGATAAATACATCAAGGACATGATGGGCGATCCGGATACTTCGGTAGAGTCGATGAGTGCTCATCTTTGCATGTCGCGCGTCCAGCTCTACAAGCGTATGGTTTCGCTCACGGGTACTACTCCTTCAGAGTATCTGCGTGCCAAGCGCATCAAGCGGGCTGAAGAGCTGATTCATAGTGACGAGCTGAATATCAGCGAAATCGCTTATACAGTTGGTTTCAATAATCCTCGCTATTTCTCCAAGTACTTCCAGGAGGCTTATGGACTGACGCCTTCCCAGTATAAAAAGAAACTCAATGGCGAGAGTATCTAATCATAGGAATCCATAGGAATCTCTTGATTTCTTGTTAACGAAAAGGGGATAAAATGTGGCAGTTAACATTTTATACCCTATTTTGTTACATTTCCACATCCTATTATCACAGAAAAAG
>USQD01000102.1 GCA_900556795.1 uncultured Prevotella sp.
ATAATTGAAAATTTAAATTTATATACATCATGAACAAGAAAACCGTAACTATCTTTACCTTGGCTATGCTGGGAGCACTTCAGGCTTCAGCACAGCAGAAGACTCCATTGTCTTACTGGTTTGACACGCCTGTCACCTTGAAGGGACAGCAAATCTGGTATGGAGGCCATCCTGAGAAGTGGACTCACAAGAAGCCTATCTCGGCTGGTGATACTGCCCGCAATCCGGATCCGGATTGGGAGTCTAAGTCATTGCCTATCGGTAATGGAAGTATCGGTGCCAATATCATGGGATCGGTAGAGGCTGAACGTATTACCCTGAACGAGAAGACTCTCTGGCGTGGCGGTCCGAACACCAGCAAGGGCGCTGCCTACTACTGGAATGTAAACAAGAATTCTGCCCATGTGATGCAGGAAATCAGAGATGCCTTTGCTGCCAATGACTGGGAGAAGGCTTCACAGCTGACCCGCAAGAACTTCAACAGTCCTGTGCCATACGAGTCTTATGCAGAAGATCCATTCCGCTTCGGTAGCTTTACAACGATGGGTGAGGCATATATCGAAACGGGGCTGAGTACCGTAGGTATGTCTAAATATCGTCGTGCCTTATCGCTCGATTCCGCTTTGGCTACAGTTTCCTTCGTTAAGGATGGGGTGAGTTATGAGCGTGAGTATTTCATCTCTTATCCGGCAAATGTGATGGCCATCCGCTATAAGGCTTCCCGTCCGGGCAAGCAGAATCTCGTGTTCTCTTATGCACCTAATCCGGTTTCTACAGGCAAGATGGTGGCTGATGGCAAGAATGGACTGCTTTGGGATGCACGTCTCGATAACAACGATATGCAGTATGCTGTCCGCATCCGTGCTATCAACAAGGGTGGTAGTTTGTCGAATGAAGGTGGAAAGTTGACCGTAAAGGAGGCTGACGAGGTGGTATTCCTCATTTCTGCCGATACCGATTACAAGGCAAACAATAACCCTGATTACAATGACCCTAAGACCTATGTGGGCGTGAATCCACTTGCTACCACTCAGGACTGGGTGAGCAAAGCTGAAGGCAAGGGCTATGCGCAGTTGCTGGAGGAGCATTATAAGGATTACAGCCGCCTGTTCAATCGTGTGAGCCTGAATCTGAATGATGCGGCTAATGCCAACGATATGCCTATCGATGAGCGCCTGGCTAACTACCGCAAGGGTGCTAAGGATTTCTATCTGGAGCAGCTCTACTATCAGTTTGGCCGCTATCTGCTCATCGCCTCTTCACGTCCTGGCAACATGCCTGCCAACCTGCAGGGTGTATGGCATAACAACGTGGATGGTCCTTGGCGTGTTGACTACCATAACAACATCAATCTTCAGATGAACTATTGGCCAGCATGCACCACCAACCTGAGCGAGTGCGAGCTTCCGCTCTTCGACTTCATCCAGACACAGGTGAAGCCGGGTGAGAAGACTGCCAAGTCATATTATGGTACCCGTGGCTGGACCACATCTGTATCCAGCAACATCTTCGGTTTCACCTCTCCATTATCCAGTGAGGATATGTCGTGGAACTTCTCTCCATTCGCCGGTCCATGGCTGGCTACCCATCTTTGGGATTATTATGACTATACCCGTGACAAGAAGTTCCTGAGCGATACAGCTTACAACATCATCAAGGGAAGTGCCAACTTCGCAACAGATTATCTGTGGCATCGCAAGGATGGTGTTTATACAGCGGCTCCTTCCACATCTCCTGAGCACGGACCGATAGATGAGGGAGCAACCTTTGCTCATGCCGTGATTCGTGAGATTCTACTTGATGCTGTAGAGGCTAGTAAGATTCTGGGCAAGGATGCCAAGGATCGCAAATTGTGGGAAGATGCCCTGAAGCATATTGCTCCTTACCAAATTGGTCGCTATGGACAGTTGATGGAATGGTCGAAGGATATTGATGATCCTAAGGATGAGCATCGCCATGTGAACCATCTCTTCGGTTTGCATCCAGGCCGTACCATTTCACCTATCACTACTCCTGTACTGGCGAAGGCTTCCAAGGTAGTATTGGAGCATCGTGGTGATGGTGCTACAGGTTGGTCTATGGGTTGGAAGTTGAACCAGTGGGCTCGTCTGCACGATGGCAATCATGCCTACAAGCTTTATGGCAACCTGTTGAAGAATGGTACATTGGATAACCTTTGGGATACGCATGCTCCATTCCAAATAGACGGTAACTTTGGCGGTACAGCGGGTATCACCGAGATGTTGATGCAGAGCCACATGGGCTTTATCCATCTCCTGCCAGCCCTGCCTGATGCATGGCAGAAGGGTTTCATCAAGGGACTCCGTGCCAAGGGTAACTTTACGGTAGATATCTATTGGGACAACGGTCGCCTTACCAAGGCTGTCATCCTCTCTGGTTCCGGTGAACCTTGCCAGGTGAGATATGGTGAGCAAGTTAAGAAGATAAAGACTCAGAAGGGTAAGACCTATGAGGTTAAGTTTTAATCAATAAAAAAGTGGTTGAAAAAACGGATGTGCTTTCCTTTTTTTCAACCACTTTTTTATGATTATTCCTTTAGATGCTTCAATCTTTTCTTTGCCTCGGGATGGCTAGGGTAGAGGGTGAGAGCCTTTTGATAATTGGTAATTGCCGCTTCTTTCATTCCGGCTCTCTCACATTCTTTTCCCATGACGACATATTCCGTGGCAAGGCGCTTGAGGAATTTCTCCTGTTTCTTTTTCTCTTCATCTTTCTGCTTGATTACTTCCCTCAGACGCTCGTTCTCGGCTTGCAGCTCATTCACCTTGTTGAGCTTCTTGCGGATGAAACGTTTGGCAAGAGGGTGCTCTATGTCGTAACGGCTATGGATGGCAAGGAAGAAGTTATCCAGAGCTGCTTGCATGTCACCCTTGTCGTATGCCTTGACTGCTTCATGATATTGCTTGTCGGCTTTACTTTGTATAAGAGCCGTATGGATGGTGCTCTGGTCGTTGTAATGACGGGCAAACTGCTTGACTTCATTGCGGACAAATATCTCGCTTTGGCGGATAGGCTCCTGTAGCGTGATTCCCTCCAGACTGGTGCAGCGTGATAAGGCTACGTAGGTCTGACCGCCTGCGAATACACCGCCAGTAAAATCTATTTTCACCTGATTGAAGGTTAGTCCCTGACTCTTATGAACGGTAATTGCCCAGGCAAGTCGGATAGGGTATTGCTCATATCTGCCAATCTCTTCCTCTTCAATCTTCTTTTCCACCTCATTGAAATGGTATCGCATGTTGCTCCAGGCTGCAGGTTCCACCATCACATCTTTTCCCTCTTCTGTGCGTACATAAATCTTGGCATTCTCGTCTTCGTCAAAGCCGATGATGGTGCCCAGCGTACCGTTTACCCATTGGTGCTCGATGTCGTTTTTGATAAAGATAATCTGAGCGCCAGTCTTCAGGTAAAGTTCAATAGGGGTTGGCAGACTGCTTTCCGGAAATTCACCCTGAATACGACCTCGGAAGAGGCAAGGTTCGCCCGGCAAAAGCTTGAGTTGACTGTCGTTGATGTAATCTACCGTGTCGCGACGGGTGGATAGAGTGATGGCAAGTTTGGAGTCGCCTTCATCCAATTGGGCGCCAACACGCTGGTTTAGCAACTGCAGGTCCTGCATTCTTACCTGACTGGTCCTGATGTTGTCGAGGATACCGATAAAGACAGGGTCGCTTTGGCGGTATACTTTCTTGAGTTCAATGCTGACCAGTTGGAATTGTTGGAAGATTTTGGCATCAAAGAAGAAGCTGCTGCGATAGAAAGGATTGAGCAGTTTGCGGTCGTCTTCTTTGACAACGGGTTCCAGCTGATAGATGTCTCCCACCAGCAGAAGCTGTTTGCCACCGAACGGTTCTCTCATGTTCCGGCAATATACGCGCAATACCTTGTCGATGAAATCGATGATGTCGGCACGCACCATACTGATCTCATCGATGATGATGAGTTCCACTTCACGGATAATCTTGATTTTCTCGGAATTATACTTCAATGTATTCCGGATGTTGCGCACGGAATACATACTGTCGTTGGGCAGCAGGGGGTGGAAGGGCAGCTTGAAGAAACTGTGCAGGGTACTTCCGCCGGCATTGATGGCTGCGATGCCTGTAGGTGCCAGAACGATATGTTTCTTCTTGGTATTGGCTGCGATGTACCGCAGAAAAGTAGATTTACCCGTCCCCGCCTTTCCGGTGAGGAAAAGCGAACGACGGGTAAACTGTATGATTTGGAGTGCATTCTGCAACTCCGCATTGTCGAGATCAATCATATTTTATTTTTAAAGGTCGTCGAAGTTGACAGGCTGTTCTGTTGGCTTTGTCTTCTTCTTCTCTTTCTTTTCTTCAGTAGCTCCTGAAGCAGAAGATTCTCCTTCCGACTTGACTGCAGGAACCTCCTTTGTAATAGGATTGCCGTTTTCGTCGAGGATGATTTCCTCTGTGAATGCGGTGCTATCCACACGGGTGGTATCTACCTTTGGTTTTGGTGCATAGCTTGCGCAGATATACATATCTCGTGTAATGTCGCCATCCTGTGGCTTGTCGAACTTGGCGTGATACTGCTGGAAGGCAGGATCGCCGAATACAGACTGCATGAAGTAACCGCATATTGGCAATGCTGTTCGGGAACCCTGACCCAAGGCTCCGGTGCGGAAGTGGAGACATCGGTATTCGCCTCCTACCCATGCACCCACAACCAGCTTAGGGCTTACGCACATGAACCATGCGTCAGAATGGTTGTTGGTTGTACCGGTCTTACCGCCAAATTCTGTATCTCTGTAATTGCCTACATAGCCCCAGAGACTCTGTGAGGTACCACCCGGTTCTCTCATACCGCCCTGCAGGAGCTGTTGCATCAGGAAGGCACTCTTGTACGGAATAACCTGTTCCTCTGTACTTGGTCCTTCATAAACTACCTTGCCGTCATGGTCAACAATCTTGGTCACCAATACAGGGTCGTGATGCTTACCGTTGTTAGAGATGGTGCTGTATGCGCAAGCCATCTCCAGCAGGTTGACATCGCTGGAACCCAAGGCGAGTGATGGAGTATCATCGAGCGGACTGTCGATACCCATCTTCTTGGCGGTTTCGATGATGCGCTTGATGCCCATTTCCTGACCCAGTCTGACGGCAATGGAGTTGATACTCTTGGCAAATGCATTCTTCAGTGGGATGCTATCGCCAGAGAATGAACCGTTGGCATTGCCTGGGGTCCAGGTTGTCATCTCGTGCTTCTTCTTATCGTATACCTGCATAGAAATATATTCATCGCGGCGCTTGTCGCAAGGAGTCAATCCCTGGTTCATGGCTTCGGTATAAACGAAGAGCTTGAAGGTAGAACCCGGCTGGCGCTCGGCAGTTACCTTGTCATACTTCCAGTGGTTGAAGTCGATGTCGCCCACCCATGCCTTCACGGCTCCTGTCTGTGGCTCCATTGCCACGAAAGCGCTGTGCATGAAGGTAGTCATATACTTGATACTATCTTCAGAAGTCATGTTGATAGTGATGCTTCCCTTGTCGTAATCGAACACTTTGACAGGGTGAACCCACTCCTTATAATAGTAGGTTACAGAATCAGGATTGTTTGGGAACTTGGCCAGCAGATTCTTGTAGAAAGGCTGCTTTTCTGCGATGTCCTGGATGAAGTTTGGTATCACCTTGTGGTTCTCGTCCTGCCAAGGTTCTTCGCCCAGCCATTTTCCTTTACCTGCCTGAGTACGGCGGATGCTCCAGTGATTGTTGAAGTTCTGCTGAACCTGCTTCATCTGTTTACGGGCTGCATCCTCGGCATACTTCTGCATGCGGGTATCAATGGTTGTATAGATTTTCAGACCGCTGGAATAGAGATCGTAACCTTCTTCCTGACACCAGTCTTTCAGGTAATTGGCTACGGCTTCGCGGAAGTACTTAGCTTGTCCGTCATAGTTCTCCTCTACCTTGAAGTCGAGTTTGATAGGAAGCTCTTTCAGTTCTTCATACTCAGCACGAGGCAGGTCGCCATGAGTCAACATATTATATAATACGGTGTTTCTGCGCACCCGGCTGTTCTCTGGATTGGTGCGCGGATTATAATAGGTAGTAGCCTTGAGCATACCTACCAGAATGGCAGCCTGATCAGTAGTCAGGTCTTTTGGATTCGTATTGAAGTAGGTCTTGGCTGCAGTCTTGATACCGTATGAATTATTTCCGAAATCTACCGTGTTGGCATACATGGTGATGATTTCTTTCTTTGAGAAAGCGGTCTCCAGCTTCACGGCAATAATCCACTCCTTGCTCTTGATGATGAGCAGTCGGAGCAAGGGCACCTTGCCCAGCAATCCGGTAGAATACTGCGAGCGTACGCGGAACATGTTCTTAGCCAACTGCTGTGTGATGGTAGAGGCACCACGGGCATCATGATGCAGGAGGGCATCTTTGGCAGCACCGAACACACCGATAGGGTCGATACCGATATGCTTGTAGAAGCGCTCATCTTCTGTATCAATCAGAGCCTTGAAGAATGCAGGATTCACCTCTTCGTATTTTACAGGTGTACGGTTCTCATTGAAGTATTTACCAATCAGCTTGCCATCGGCACTATATATCTCTGATGCCTCTGAAGTCTGTGGATTCAGAATGCCGGAGAAATAGCCTGGTGACTTACCGAAAAGCCACAAGAAGTTGATGTCTACTGCGCCCAGATAAATAATGAAGGCGATGATACAACTGACGAATGCGACAATGGTCTTGGTATACCAAGCCCTACCTTGATACAAACTCTTGTACCAAGCCCAGAAAGCACATAGCTTATGCCATATTCCGGCAAAGACTGTTTTGATTTTATTCATATTAACTTATCTGTTTTTATCGGTGCAAAGATACAAATTTTCTTCGAAATATCACAATGCAATCAGATTTTTTATT
>USQD01000103.1 GCA_900556795.1 uncultured Prevotella sp.
CAAAAAACTTCTGTTTTTATCTCTTTTTTCGCTATTTTTCACAAAGAAAACCTTCTGTATTTCAGCTTTTTTTAGTATCTTTGCACGGAAATAAGACAATACTAAAATGGCAGACAATCAAAACAACGCAAATAATTACTCTGCGAGTAACATTCAGGTCCTCGAAGGCTTGGAAGCTGTTCGCAAGCGTCCAGCGATGTACATTGGCGACATCTCTGAAAAAGGTCTTCACCACTTGGTCAACGAAACTGTTGACAACTCTATTGATGAAGCAATGGCTGGCTACTGTACAGACATTGAAGTTACCATCAACGAAGACAACTCTATCACTGTAGAAGATAATGGACGTGGTATCCCTGTGGATATGCACGAGAAACTACATAAATCAGCCCTTGAAGTCGTAATGACCGTGCTCCATGCCGGTGGTAAGTTCGACAAGGGTTCATACAAAGTTTCTGGTGGTTTGCATGGTGTAGGTGTAAGTTGTGTAAACGCACTCTCTTCCCACATGCTGTCACAGGTCTTCCGTGGCGGCAAAATCTACCAGCAGGAATACGAAAAGGGTAAACCTCTTTATTCTGTCAAGGTAGTAGGTGAAACCGACAAGCGCGGTACACGCCAGCAGTTCTGGCCGGACCCAACCATCTTTACTCACACAGTCTATAGATGGGACATCATTGCTAACCGTATGCGCGAGTTGGCATTCCTCAACGCAGGCATCAAGATAACCTTGAAAGATTTGCGCCCTGACGAAGAAGGCAAGACCAAGGAGGAGGTATTCCATGCCAAGGATGGTTTGAAGGAATTCGTCCGTTACGTAGACCGTCACCGCACTCACCTCTTCGATGATGTTATCTATCTGAAGACCGAGAAGCAGGGTATTCCTATCGAGATTGCTGTGATGTACAACACAGACTATTCAGAGAATATCCACTCATACGTCAATAACATCAACACCATTGAGGGTGGTACCCATCTGACTGGTTTCCGCATGGCGTTGACTCGTACTCTGAAGGCTTACGCAGAAGCCGACCCGACCATCTCTAAGCAAATAGAGAAGGCAAAGGTAGAGATTGCACCAGAGGACTTCCGCGAGGGTCTTACAGCCGTCATCTCTATCAAGGTGGCAGAACCTCAGTTTGAGGGACAGACCAAGACCAAGCTGGGCAACAGCGAGGTTCAGGGTGCCGTTCAGCAGGCAGTAAACGAAGCTTTGGCTGATTACCTGGAGGAGCATCCTGATGAAGCAAAGCGTATCTGCGAAAAGGTAGTATTGGCAGCTACAGCACGTATTGCTGCCCGAAAGGCACGTGAAAGCGTACAGCGCAAGAACTTCATGACAGGTGGCGGTCTGCCTGGTAAGCTTGCAGACTGTTCTATGAAGGATCCTAAGGAATGTGAGATTTTCCTTGTCGAGGGTGATTCCGCTGGCGGTTCTGCCAAGCAGGGTCGCGACCGTTTCCGTCAGGCTATCCTCCCATTACGCGGTAAGATCCTGAACGTAGAAAAGGTTCAGTGGCATAAGGTATTCGAGGCAGAGTCTGTCATGAACATTATCCAGAGTATCGGAGTTCGCTTCGGTGTAGACGGTGAAGACAGCAAGGAGGCCAACACTGACAAGTTGCGTTACGACAAGATTATCATCATGACCGATGCCGACGTCGATGGTTCACACATCGACACATTGATTATGACATTGTTCTATCGCTTCATGCCAAAGGTTATCGAGGAAGGTCACTTGTATATCGCTACTCCACCTCTCTACAAGTGTACTTACCGCAACAAGGTGAGTGAGTATTGCTATACAGAACAGCAGCGCCAGGCATTCATCGACAAGTATGGCGAAGGTTTGGAGGACAAGAATATCCACACCCAGCGATACAAAGGTTTGGGTGAGATGAACCCAGAGCAGCTTTGGGAAACCACTATGGATCCATCTACCCGCTTGCTCAAGCAGGTAACCATTGACAATGCAGCTCAGGCTGACGAGATTTTCTCTATGCTGATGGGCGATGATGTGGAGCCACGCCGCGAATTCATCGAGCAGAATGCTACATACGCAAATATTGACGCATAAATCATAAAATACAAGATGGGGCTGTGGTATTTTTATCAAAAAATGCTACAGCCTCTTTTGTTATTATCGTCAATCAGGCAATAAGAACAAAAACTATTTAAACATTATAAAACAAAACCAGCATGAGAAAGCCACTGATTTCTTTCCTTCTTCTTGCTGCAGCAGGTAGCATGTATGCTGCCCCTAAAGGCAAAGTTCCACAACTTAAGCTATGGTACAATAAGCCCGCTACAGCTTTCGAAGAATCACTTCCTATCGGTAACGGTAAGCTAGGAGCACTCATCTATGGTGGAGCCAACAACGATTCCATTTTCCTAAATGACATTACCCTCTGGACAGGCAAGCCGGTGAACAGGCAAGAAGGTGGTGATGCTTATAAATGGATTCCAAAGATCCGCGAGGCACTCTTCAAGGAAGACTACAAAGCAGCCGACTCCCTGCAATTACATGTACAAGGACATAACTCTGAGTACTATCAGCCACTCGCTATCATCAATATCAAGGACAGAAACGAAAGAGCATATACCCAATACCAGCGCCAGCTGAGCCTTGACAGTGCTCTTGCCACCCTCAGCTACACGAGAGATGGTATCAAGTATCAACGAGAATACTTTGCCTCACATCCGGACAAGATGATAGCTATCCGTCTGACAGCTTCCAAAAAGAAGGCCATCAACTGCGACATCTCGCTCACATCCCTGATTCCACATCAGGTAAAAGCATCAGGCAAGCAGTTAACCATTACAGGACATGCAATGGGCAAGCCAGAGAACAGTACACATTTTTGCTCGATTCTCAACATCAAGAACCAGGATGGTACAATCACTCCTACCGACTCAACCCTGCATCTAAAAGGAGTGAGCGAGGCAGTAATCTATTTCGTCAACGAGACAAGCTATAACGGCTTCGACAAACATCCCGTAAAAGAAGGTGCTCCATACATCGAGAAGGTTACTGATGATGCATGGCACTTGGTAAACTATACCTATCCAGAGTTCAAACAGCGTCACATCAAAGATTATAAGACTATCTTTGACCGTAGTCAGTTTAGCCTGAAAGGTGCAAGTTTTGACAATAAGAGGACCACCGACCAGCAGCTCTACGACTATACGGAAAAGAACGAGCACAATCCATATCTGGAAATGCTCTATTTCCAATATGGCAGATATTTGCTGATCAGCTGTTCCCGCACTCCTGGTATCCCTGCCAACCTGCAAGGTCTTTGGGCACCAGCACGCAAATCACCATGGCGAGGTAATTACACTATCAACATCAATCTGGAAGAAAACTACTGGCCAGCAGAAGTAACCAATATGCCTGAGCTGGTAATGCCAGTCGATGGACTAGTGAAAGCTATGTCAGAAACTGGTAAATATACAGCCAAGTACTACTACGGTATTGAGAACGGTTGGTGTGCCGGTCACAATGTGGATGCTTGGGCCATGACCAATCCTGTAGGCACCAAGAAAGAAAGTCCGAAATGGAGCAACTGGAACATGGGCGGTGCATGGCTCGTACAAACCCTTTGGGATCACTACGACTATACTCGCGATAAGGAATACTTACGCCAAACAGCCTACCCTCTCATGAAAGGCGCCGCCGACTTCATGCTTGATTGGATGGTAGAAAATCCGAAGAAGCCAGGAGAACTGATTACAGCTCCATGTACTTCTCCTGAGGCAGAATATATCACCGACAAGGGATATCAGGGTTGTACGTTCTATGGAGGAACATCAGATTTGGCAATCCTCAGAGAATTGTTCAAGAACACCTTAAAGGGAGCTCAGATTCTCGACATCGACCAGCCATACCAGGCAAAGTTGCAGGATGCTCTCAATCGCTTACGTCCATATCAAATTGGCAAGCGTGGCAATTTACAGGAGTGGTACTATGATTGGGATGACCAAGACTGGCACCATCGCCATCAGTCTCACCTCCTTGGACTGCATCCATTCTATCAGATTTCGATAGATAAGACACCAGAATTGGCAGCAGCTGCAGCCAAGACTTTGGAGATAAAAGGCGATTACTCAACAGGTTGGAGTACCGGATGGCGCATCAGTCTCTGGGCACGTCTACATCAGGCTGAACGTTCATACGCCATGATCAGAAAGCTGCTCAACTATGTTCAGCCAGCCAACTATAACAATCCCAAGAATCGTCCATCAGGTGGAACCTATCCAAATCTCTTTGATGCCCACCCACCATTCCAGATAGACGGTAATTTCAGCGGCACAGCAGGTTTCTGCGAAATGCTGATGCAGTGTGATGGCGAGAAGATGGATTTACTCCCTGCCCTTCCTAAAGAATGGTCTGCAGGTGAAATAAAGGGAATCAAGGCTCGCGGCAATTACGAGATTGCATTATCATGGAATAAAGGACAAGTTAATAAAGCTATTATTACCAGCAAGAACGAAGGAAGCCTGACCGTCAATTACAACGGAAAACAGAAAGTCCTCAACTTCAAGGCTGGAGAGACAAAATTGATTAAATAAATGAGATATATAACTTCTCTCATATTTTCATTACTATGGGTACTGAACTCCAATGCACAAGAGTTCGGTACCCATTGGATTTCATATCCACTCCCCGATGAATCTGCAGAAGTATGGTTTAGAAAAAGCTATATCATGCCCCATCGCCCACTACAGGCATTCGCAAATGTTGCCAGTACAGGCGACTACAAGATATATATAAATGAAAGAAACGTAACGGGAAGCTTAAAATTCGAAGGCATCAAGAATGATGTACTCCAATCACGCTCTTTTGATATTACCCGATATCTGAAAGCCGGTGACAACGTCATTGCTGTCTGGTATGCACCTCAGGGCAAGCCTAGCCATGGCAAACAGCTTTCACTGGAAATATACGGTTGGGATCAGGACAGCGTTCCTTTCCACCACCAAACTGATGGCTCCTGGCTCTGTCGACAACCCAAGGATTGCTATTCTGGAAAAACTGAGCGTTTTGATGCGCGTACCAACATCATTGATTGGAAAACAGAAGAGTATCAACCGTATGGTTGGCATCGTCCTACAGGAAGCATGGACATTGACAGAAGTCTTCCTACAGAAGAATTCAAGGTGTGTCAATCTGAGAATAAATTAGGAAAAGTCCTCAAACCCATTCGTACCTATAACGACTCTTTAGGCTACAATATTGACTTTGGTCGTCCCTTCTATGGCACCATCCGTATTACCATCAGAGAGGCCCACAGAGGAGAAAAACTGAACATCAATGGGTTTCAATACATTTGCAACGGAGAATTGGATGAACAGGCTTTCTTCCGCTTCAGATTTCAAAAACAAAGAATCTATACCCTCACATGGAATGGCAGATTCAAAAAAAGTAATATCGTAAATATTGAAGGATTAGAGATTTCGAAATAAGCTACCAAGCTATTCGAAATCTCTTTTTTCATTATGCCAAAAAGACTTTGTTGCACCAAATAAAAAAGACTTTGGAAATCATATCTTCCAAAGTCTCAAACTAAACTGAATTTAATCTTCCAAATCGGCAAGCAACTGCTCTGCCACTTCGCAAAGTTCATCATACCATTCTTTGCCAAACTTCTCAATCAGCGGACCTTCCAGGAACTTATAAACCGGAAGATTCAACTCCTCACCCTTCTTGATGGCATCCTTGCAGATGCGCCACTTGTTATAGTTGATGCCATACACCTCGTTGCCGAAATCCTTGGCACGGATAGGGTACAAGGCACAGGAGATAGGCTTTTTGAACTTCGACTTGCCTTCGCGATAAGCACGTTCCAAGGCACAAAGACAACAATTCGGAATGGTATGTCCATCGCCAAGGTCCTTCAGGTCCTGGTAGCAGGTAAACACACAATCCTTACCATTCACGATACACGTTACCAAATCGCCTTCAATATCGGTATAAGCCACGCCCTGCTTGTCAATGATAGCCTGGGCAGAAGCCGAGAGATCATCCCAAACCACATCGAGCGCATCCTCTATCTCCATAATTTCATCCAGGGTAACAGGAGCTCCCGCATCGCCTTCGATGCAGCACTCGCCCTTGCAGGCATCAAGGTCGCAACAGAATTTTTCGGTGATAATATCAGGTGAAACCAATACGTTGCCCACCTGCAGAATACGCAGTTCGTCTTTCTTCATAATGTTTTTTGAGATGAATAAATTTCTTTGATATATTAAATAATGATAGCTACCCATGAGTGGATAGCTATATATTAATAAGTGTACCTACCATTGGATAGGCGAAATACCATTCTGCTGCAGATACGCATTGCAGCGGGAGAAATGATGATTGCCAAACCATCCGCCACGGTTGGCAGATAATGGCGAAGGATGCACACTTTCCAATATCAGGTGCTTGCTCGTGTCGATGAGTTTCGCCTTGCTTCGGGCATAACCGCCCCAGAGGATAAACACCAGGTGTTCCTTATCCTTGCTGAGTGCCTTGATGGCTGCATCGGTAAACTCCTCCCAGCCTTTGCGCTGATGACTTGCCGCCTGATGGGCACGAACGGTAAGCGTGGCATTGAGAAGCAATACTCCCTGCTTTGCCCAGCGGGTTAAATCGCCCGTGGCTGGCATCGGAGTGCCGAGATCCATCTGAATCTCCTTGAATATATTAATCAATGATGGTGGAAAAGTGATTCCATCCGGCACAGAGAAACTCAACCCCATTGCCTGCCCCGGCTCATGGTATGGATCCTGTCCGATAATCACTACCTTCACATCATCAAAAGGACAGAGATTGAAGGCATTGAA
>USQD01000104.1 GCA_900556795.1 uncultured Prevotella sp.
ATGTCAATGAGGAGGGTTTCATTCGGAATAAAGAAAATCAGATTTACGTATATATATATAATAAGGTAAGAAATGAAGAAGAAAACGTATTTGTTGATGGCACTCACGCTGGTGTCGATGGGAATGAATGCCCAGAATTCTGGAAACAGTTCTTTGGAGAAGGGCATCGGGGAATTCACCAAGACCATGAAAATTGGTGGAACCATCCGCTCTAAGTATGAGTACCAGACCGAAGAGGGGGAGGGACGATTCGAGGTGCGCACAGCCCGCATCAACGTGGCTGGCAATGTAACACCTCAGGTAAGCTATAAGGCGGAAATCGACCTCTGCGACGAGGGTAAGATCAAGATGCTCGATGCCTATACACGCATCAAGCCTTGGAAGACCCTGCAGTTCACCATCGGTCAGGAACGTGTGCCATTCACCATCGATGCTCACCGTTCTCCTCATCAGCAGTACTTTGCCAACCGTTCGTTCATCGCCAAGCAGGTGGGTAACGTGCGCGATGTGGGTGCTGAAATAGGATACACCTGGAATGTTGGCTTCCCTATCGTGGTGAATGCCGGTATCTTCAACGGTTCTGGCTTGACCAACCAGAAGGATTACTGGACCAAGGGTGTTAACTATTCTGCTAAGGCTCAGTTCCTCTTCCCGAATGTGAATCTGGTGTTGAGTACCCAGAAGATTAAGCCATCTGATATTACGGTAACGATGTATGATGGTGGTATCACCTTCCACAAGGGCGGTTTCATTGCTGAGGCAGAGTATCTTTACAAGCATTACAGCAAGGATGCCTTCCATGATGTGCATGCTTTCGATGTTTTCGTATGCTATGATATTCCGGTCATCAATCAGAAGAGCATCATCAGGAAGGTTTCGCCATTGGCAAGATATGATTTCATGAGCGACCACAGCGATGGTACAAGATATGGCGGTTCTGATACCGAACTCGGTGCCTTGAAGATCAATGATTACAAGCGCCATCGTGTTACGGGCGGTGTAACCCTGAGCCTTGCCAAGCCATTCATCTCGGATATCCGTATCAACTACGAGAAGTATTTCTATCGCAAGGGTGGCATTGCCAAGACTTCAGAAAAGGATAAGATTGTTGTGGAGTTCATGACTAAATTTTAGTCAGGGATAATTCTTGAATCTCTAACTCTTGAAAAACCAAAAAGCCCGGCAGGATTCAGTGAATCTTGTCGGGCTTTTATTATCAATTATCAATTGATTACAGCATTCCCTTTGAGCTAGGAAGCTCGAAGTGATAGATGTCTCTCTTCACCGCCATTTTCAGCGAGCGGGCAAGCGCCTTGAAAATGCCTTCTATCTTGTGATGCTCGTTCTCGCCCTCAGCCTTGATGTTGAGGTTCATCTTTGCTGCATCACTCAGACTCTTGAAGAAATGCTTGAACATCTCGGTTGGCATTTCGCCCACCTTCTCTCTATGGAACTCTGCATCCCAGATCAGCCATGGACGGCCACCGAAATCCAATGCCACCTGACAGAGACAATCATCCATCGGCAGACTGTAGCCGTATCTTTCGATGCCACGCTTGTTGCCCAGCGCCTGCAGCAGGCATTCGCCCAGGGCAATACCCGTATCTTCAATGGTGTGATGCTCATCCACATAGAGGTCGCCCTTGGTGTGGATGGTGAGGTCCATCATGCCGTGCTTGCCTATCTGCTCCAGCATGTGGTCGAAGAAACCAAGACCGGTAGAAATGTCGCATTTTCCTGAACCATCGAGATTTACCTTGATGTAGATATCCGTCTCCTTGGTGGTGCGCTTCACCTCGGCAATGCGGTCGCCGGCAAAGAGAATTTCTGCAATCTTATCCCAGTCCATGCCGTCTTTTCCGAGAATCAGACTCTTGCAACCCAGGTTTTCGGCAAGCTGGGCATCGGTTTCACGGTCGCCGATCACATAACAGTTTGCCATATCGTAGGCTGGGTTGTCGATGTATTCGGTCAGCATACCCGTGCCCGGCTTTCTCATTGGCGAGTTATCCTCCGGGAAGTGGCGGTCGATATGCTGCTTGCTGAAGTGGATGCCCTCGCTCTCTAGGGTCTGGATGATGAAGTTGTGTACTGGCCAGAAGGTATCTTCCGGGAAGGAGTCGGTGCCCAGTCCGTCTTGGTTGCTCACCATCACCAGCTCGTAGTCGGTGTGCTGGGCAATGAAGGCGAGGTTGCGGAATACGCCCTTGGTGAATACCAGCTTCTCGAAGCTGTCAATCTGTTCGTCCGCAGGTTCCTGAATCAGGGTTCCGTCGCGGTCGATGAAGAGTAATCTTGTCTGTTTCATGTCTCTTTCTATCTCATTTATGTTAATATGATTAATACTTTTTGTATTCCTCTTCTTCTTCTGTAGCCATCTGCTCTATGCCGGCTACAGCCATCTGCTGCTGACTCTCCTTCAGTTTTTTCTTTTCCTCATCCTGCACCTTGTAGGATGCATACTGGTAAGCCAGTACGATGCCGAGCCAGGTGAGGGCATAGATGATGAGCAGGCTGGTGAGGGTGAAGACGAGGAAGAGGAGTGGGGTGAAATAGCCCGGTACGCCGAGCGGATCGCCCTGGAGTGCACCCAACTGTGAGTAGAGCTGGGCGATGATGAGGATGATGGTAGGCACAGCTGCGATAAAGGTGGCGATGCCTACAATCATCATGCCCAGGAAGCAGGTCATGAGGAAGCCTCCGAAGTGGCGGAGGATGCGGACCAGCGATCTGCCCGGCTTGCGCTTTTCGCCCTGAGGACAGAGCTGCTTGTGGGGCAGGAGATGCCAGAATGATACTGCCGCCATCACGAGGGTGGCTGCGTAGATGATGGTTTGCAGGATGAATGAAGCCATCGGATTCGCTTCTCCCCAATCGTGAAGCGACTTGTTGGGGAGGAGAAAGTAAAGTACGATTGCCAGCAATACTGCGAAAGGCACGTGGGTAACCCAGGTCTGCTTCACGAGCGAACGGATATCGCTCGTTACGGTATTGTAGGATGCTTTCATACAGGCAGTTATGCTGCGCTGCTTAAATAATTCATTTACTTCCATAGTTATATGATTTGATGCTGTTTAACTATTCCGAAAAATCACTTTTGACCTTTTGACCTTTTGTGGTCTTTAAAAGTTTCTTCTGAATTCCGAGCAGGTGATGGCGGTAGCGATTGCTACGTTCAGACTATCGGCTGTGGCTCTTCCTTCCGGGAAGTTCGGGATGAGCAGTCTTCGGTTCACCTTCTTGGCAAGGGCAGGCGAAATGCCTTTTCCTTCGTTTCCCATCACGATGAGTCCCCGGTTTTCCAGCTGCTGCTGATAGATGTTGTCGCCATCGAGCAGGGTGCCATATACGGGTACATCTGCAGGCAATGACTCCACCAGAGCCAGCAGGTTGCCATATTCCACCTTCACTCTCGCAATGCTGCCCATCGTGGCCTGTACCACCTTCGGGTTATACACGTCGGCAGTATCCTGACTGCAGTAGATGTGGGTGATGCCAAACCAGTCGGCAATGCGGATGATGGTGCCCAGGTTGCCCGGGTCTTGCACGCCATCCAGGGCGAGGCTCAGTTCCTGGGTGTTGATTTTAGAAAAGCCGAAGTTCTTCTCCTCCGCCTCTTCCTGAGAGTTGTTGGAATCCTGCTTATTGCAGCCGGTATCCTGTCTGAACACAGCCAGCACCTGCTGCGGATGCTGCAGGAAGCTCACCTTCTTCAGCTCCTCCTCTGTCACCTCGATCACCTCTGTCTGATCCGCGAAGTGCTTGCCGTGGAGCCACTCCTGGGTAGCCACGATGAGGTCGGCAGGTTGCAGGGCGAGCAGGTCATCTACTACCTTGAAACCTTCCGCCACGAACTTTCCTTCCTTGTTGCGGTTCTTCTTCAGTTCGAGCGAACGAATGTATTTTATCTTATTCTTGCTAATCATTTGTTGTTGTTTCTAATCTTTAATGGATGCAAAGGTAGCATAAAAAGCAGACAATACAAAATAAAAAGTGCTAAATATTTTGTATTTTCTTCGATTTACACTATCTTTGCAATCTAAAAGGATTAGATTCGTGAAAATACAGAAGATTTCAATACTCGCCCTGCCACTGCTTCTGGCTGGATGTTCTGCCAGCAAGTATGTGCAGGAGGGGGAGTATATATTAAATAAGGTGGAAGTGAAGAGCGACTCTGCAGAATATGATGCAGGGGCGCTCAAGCAGTATGTGCGACAGAAAGAGAAGCCAAAGCTCTTTGCACTCTTTAAAAACCCGTTCAGCAAGAAGCCCGTCATCTATGATTCCATCCAGGCTCGACTCACTTGTCAGGACCTGCTCACGGCGATGCAGAACCAGGGATTCCTGCACGCTGGCGTATCCCTCTATACCACCGTTCACGGAGAGGATTGGGCGAATGCCGGAACCAGGAATGAGATGAGTGGCGAGAATGAGAATGCGAAGGGCAGGAAGCGGAAGAAAGCCCCGAAGCTGGATGCCACCTATCTGTTGCATCCCGGTGAACCGTTCTTCATCGGCAAGGTGGAGTATGACATAGAGGATAAGAACATACAGGATAGACTGCAGCTGGATAATCCTGATAACCAGATGCTGAAGCCGGGAATGCGTTTCACGGTAGAGGCGCTGGATAATGAGCGCAAGCGTATTTCCAATCTCCTCATTGATGATGGATACTTCCGCTTCAACAAGGATTTCATCCACTTTTCTGCAGATACCATCACGGGCAGCAAAGACATCGGCGTTACCCTGCATCTGATGAACTACAAGGCTAACAGTAATGCGCCGGAAACCCCGCACTCACGATACGAAATCAGGAAGATCAACTATCTCTGCAACGACAGCGACCGCATCCACCTGCGCCATCAGGTGCTCCTGAATGCCACTGCCCTGAAGGAGGGAAGTCCCTACAGCGCCTCTGCCCTGCAACGTACGTATAATAATTTCGCACGCCTGCAGGCGGTGAAATATACCAATATCCGATTCGTGGAAGCTCCCGATAGCGGAATGCTCGATTGCAATATCCAGATCAGTACCAACAAGCCTTCTACCATCTCCTTCCAGCCGGAAGGAACCAATACGGCAGGCGACCTGGGTGCTGCGGCTTCGCTCACCTATACCAACAGAAACCTCTTCCGGGGTAGCGAACAGCTGAGTATCGAGCTGCGTGGTGCCTACGAGGCTATCACCGGACTGGAGGGTTATCAGGACCAGAACTATCAGGAGTATTCGATAGAGAGCAAGCTGGTGTTCCCACGCTTCGTGGCACCGCTGCTGTCTAAGAATTTCAGAAGAAGACAGACTGCCAATACGGAGTATTCGGTGGCCTGGGACCTCCAGAACCGTCCGGAGTTCCATCGTCGCGTCTTCTCCATGGCATGGCGCTACCGCTGGGCTGAACCCCGCCATCATCTCAACTGGCGATTCGACCTGCTCGACCTCAACTATGTGTATATGCCTTGGATTTCAGAGACTTTCAAGCGCGACTATCTGGATGATGTAGATAACAGAAATGCCATCCTGCGCTATAACTACGAGGATATCTTCATCATGAAGATGGGATTCGGATTGACGTATAGCGATGGGGTAGATGCCTTCCGACTGAATGTAGAGTCTTCGGGCAATCTGCTCAGCGCTTTCTCCAAGGCACTGAATTTCAAGATAAATTCTCAGGGACAGCGTACCTTCATCAATATCGCCTATGCCCAGTATGCCAAGGCTGATTTCGACTACACCCATCTGGTGCGCTTCGACGACCGCAATGTGCTGGCGCTGCATGCAGGCATCGGCGTGGCGTATCCTTACGGCAACAGCAAGGTGCTGCCTTTCGAGAAACGGTATTTTTCGGGTGGTGCCAACTCGGTGAGAGGCTGGGGCGTAAGAGAACTGGGACCTGGCGGATACAAGGGCAATGACGGACGCATCGACTTCATCAACCAGACGGGTGATATGAAGCTCGACCTGAATGCCGAGTACCGCACTCCTTTGTTCTGGAAATTCGAAGGTGCCCTGTTTGTGGATGCAGGTAATATCTGGACGCTCAGAAAATATGATGAGCAGCCTAACGGACAGTTTAAGTTAGATAAGTTCTACAAGCAGATTGCTGCGGCGTATGGTATGGGTCTGAGGTTGAACTTCGATTATTTCATCCTCCGTTTCGATATGGGTATGAAGGCAATCAATCCTGCCTACGAGAGTGGGGATGAGCATTGGGCGATTATTCACCCAAAGCTCAGTCGTGATTTTGCCTTTCACTTCGCGGTAGGTTTGCCATTCTAATCTTCCATACCCCGTTCTCGATACGCATCGGCAGGTGGAAGTCGGCCTCTTCTACGAGGTGGGCTTCCTGCCCGATGGTGTCCATCTGCAGAAAATTATATGCGGTGATGCTGACGGTGGCGTTCGCTCCGTCGTCGCTGAAGTCGATGTCGTTGATTTCTATCGTGGCATCCTCAGCCTTGGTGCGCAGCAGATCTACATCCGCCTGATGCACGTTGCTGGCAGCATAGCGGAGCCAGGGTTCCGAACTCTGGGTGCAGTACTTCAGAGTCTTGGGGAACTGCCAGTTGAAGTAGTAGGTGGCGAATGAATCGATGTCATTCTCCAGCTGGTCTTCGTCACCCTGATGAGATTGGCATCCCGTAAGGGTGTAAGCGCTTGCTAGTATGGCTGCTACGGCGATAGCCATACAGGATATTGTTTTCCTAACCATGTTTTCTAAATCTTAAAATTTCTATTTATTTGCTTATTTTGGGCACAAAGATAGTAAAAAACTTTGTAATAAGAATCTTTTTTGCTAACTTTGCATGGAAAATAACAATTAAAATGCT
>USQD01000105.1 GCA_900556795.1 uncultured Prevotella sp.
GGCAGAGAACAGCATCAACATTCTTGATATCTCTCAGACCATCGTACAGGAGTATTTCAACATGATGATGATTGTAGATATGAGCAAGATGACAAAATCGTTTGAAGAGGTGGCTGATGAACTTGCCAACGTGGGTAAGGAACTCGGCGTGCAGGTAAAATGCCAGCGCGAAGAAATCTTTAACATGATGCACAGAATCTAAATCAGGAATCCTGAAGTTTATATAATCAACAGGAATCCTAAAGTTTATAATCAATAGCTAAATTTTGAAAGTATGATCAATATATCTGAGGTTATCGAAACCAATAAGATGATAGAGCAGGAAAACTTCGATGTGCGCACCATCACCATGGGTATCAACCTCCTGGACTGCGCTTCTACCGATGTGGAGGAACTCTGTCAGAATATACATAACAAGATTACACGACTTGCCAAAGACCTGGTGAAGACAGGAGAAGACATCTCTAAGGAGTTTGGCGTGCCTATCGTCAACAAGCGTATCTCCATCACTCCTATCTCACTGGTAGGCGGCTCTGCCTGCAAGACTACCGACGACTACGTGAAGGTTGCCAAGACCCTCGACAAGTGTGCCAAGGAGCTCGGTGTCAACTTCCTCGGCGGTTACTCAGCCATTGTAAGCAAGGGAATGAGCAAGAGCGATGAACTCCTCATCCGTTCTATTCCACAGGCTATGGCACAGACCGATTTCGTCTGCAGCTCTGTCAACGTGGGTTCTACCAAGACCGGTATCAACATGGATGCAGTCCGTCTGATGGGTGAAATCATCAAGGATACAGCTGAGGCTACCAAGGAAAAGGGTTCTTTGGGATGCGCCAAGCTCGTTGTGCTCTGCAATGCTCCTGACGACAACCCATTCATGGCTGGTGCCTTCCATGGCGTTTCTGAAGCAGATGCTGTAGTAAGCGTTGGTGTCAGCGGTCCGGGTGTAGTAAAATATGCATTGGAGAAGGTGAAGGGCGAAAGCTTCGAGGTTCTCTGCGAGACCATCAAGCGCACAGCCTTCAAGATTACCCGTGTAGGTCAGTTGGTAGCTAAGGAGGCTTCACGCCGTCTCAACGTACCTTTCGGAATCATCGACCTTTCTCTGGCTCCTACTCCAGCTATTGGCGATAGCGTAGCTGATATTCTCGAGTTGATTGGTCTTGAACATGCCGGTGCTCCTGGTACCACAGCAGCGCTTGCTCTCCTGAACGATCAGGTGAAGAAGGGCGGTATCATGGCTTCATCATACGTTGGTGGTTTGAGCGGTGCTTTCATTCCTGTCAGCGAAGACCAGGGTATGATTAATGCAGTAGAGGCAGGTGCACTGACCATCGAGAAGTTGGAGGCTATGACCTGCGTATGTTCTGTAGGTCTCGATATGATTGCCATTCCTGGCGATACTCCAGCTACCACAGTTTCAGGTATCATTGCTGATGAGGCTGCTATCGGCATGGTCAACCAGAAGACCACAGCTGTCCGTGTCATCCCAGTTGTGGGCATGAAGGTTGGCGACAATGTAGACTTCGGTGGCTTGTTGGGTCATGCTCCTATCATGCCGGTCAACAAGTTCAGCTGCGCGGCATTCGTCAATCGTTTAGGTCGCATCCCTGCCCCTATCCACAGTTTCAAGAACTAACATTAAGTTTCAATACAGTAAAAGCCCCGGAAGTCATCGTCAGACTTTCGGGGCTTTTTTAATATCATCGGACTAGCCGAATGAAATTAGAATGAAACTTTAATTTTCTTACCTTTACTCTCATTACCTACTCTGTCAAGAGCAGTAATGACATAAACATACTTTTTGCCCTTCTCATATTTCACTTTATAGAAAGGATCGTAAGTCACCTTCTGCAAGGCTTTCACATTGCGTAGATCAATCTTCTCTCCCTTTTCAAAGCGATAAACAGCAAAGCGATTCACCTCATCACCCCATTTCTTCGTTTTCCATTTTGGAGCTTTCCATACCAGAAGAGGGCCAAACTCAGTCCAGAGCAGCTTGATTCCCTTTACCTTTTTAGGATCCTTGTCATCAAGGAAAGGCATCAACGGAGGGAGAGCAGGATACTTCCAGTAATGATTACGGAGAGTATGACCGATATTGCCCACATTGTCAACAGCCGTCTTGGCATACCATAATACTGTACCCTGCACATTATTCATCTGCTGATGCAGACGCTGCTTGGCAGGCAACTGATGACTGCCTGGGTTTGAAGGATCAGAATACTTGGCAGTACGCTCTATATCTTCGCCGATATACAGCGGACGATTGCCGGCATGCCTGTTCCACCAGGTGATGAGCGTCTTGTAGTCAGCCGCCTTATTGCCAATCTCCCAATACAGTTGAGGAACGGTATAGTCAACAAAACCATTGTTTACCCAAAGCAATACATCGGCATAGAGATCATCATAGTTCTGCAGACCGTAAGTCTCAGAACCGTTAGGATCGGTACGCTTGTTGCGATAGATACCGAAAGGCGAAACACCGAACTTCACCCAAGGCTTGATGGCATGAATCGTCTCACTCAATTCCTTGACGAATCGGCTGACGTTGTCTCGACGCCAATCGCCAATGTTTCTGAATCCTCTTGGATACTGTCTGTAAAGCGCCTGATCAGGAATCTGCTTGCCAGCCACCGGATAAGGATAGAAGTAATCATCAATATGGAAACCATCAATATCATATCTTCCTACGATATCAGCAGCAACACGGCAAGTATATTCAGTAGCCTCTCGCAGAGCCGGATTAAGAAGCATCAGATTGTCATACTTGAAACAAAGTTCAGGATGCTTCCTGACAACGCTCTTAGGCGAAAGATTATTGTATGGGGTAGCACTGTGCTTTGCTCTGAAGGGATTGATCCAGGCATGAATTTCCATACCGCGGTTATGACACTGCTCCACCATCCACTGCAACGGATCCCAATAAGGTGAAGGCGCCTTTCCCTGTACCCCCGTCAGATAACGGCTCCAAGGTTCATACTCACTGGCATAAAGCGCATCACATTCCGCACGAACCTGGAAGATGATGGCATTCACCCCATCCTTCTGCAACTCATCCAGCTGTTTGCTCAGCATGGACTGGATCTGCTGTGTGCTTTTACCTAAATATTGCCCATTGACGCACTGAATCCATGCGCCACGAAACTCTCGCTTGTTCTGTGCCATCAGCGAAGTCTGAAACACCAGTATCATCGCCAGAATCAGCAATCCAAAGTTTTTCTCTCTTCTCATGTATTATTGTTTAATGTTTAATTATCATTTGTCAATTATGAATTGTATATTATCAATTGTTCTTCTCTTCCTCATCCCGAAGCGTAGGCAGCGAGATGTGGTATTTCACGGCAAGCAGGCGGATGGCGCAGACGGTTACGAAGGAAGCAACCACCGTTATGTAGAGGCTCACGCCAAGATAGCTGAAGCCCCAGTAGACGAGACCGCCGATGATGCAAGCCATCGCATAAATCTCCTTGCGGAAAATCACCGGCTCCTCATTCAGAAGTACATCACGGATGACACCACCGAACGAACCTGTGATGCAACCCATGATGATGGCTACCCAGAACGGGAAACCGCAATCGAGGGTCTTCTGGATTCCGGCTATATTGAAAAGCGCCAAGCCCAGGGTATCGAAAAGAAACCAGGTACTGTCCAGGCGCTTCAGATAATGATGGCACAAAATAACCACCAGCTGAGCCAACAGCGTAAAGAGAAGGTAGATAGGACTCGACATCCAGAATGGAGTCTGACCTAACATCACATCACGGATGGTTCCGCCACCAATGGCAACAGCCACGCCACATACAAATCCACCCAGCCAGTCGTAATGCTTGCTGGCTGCAAGTCTGATGCCCGAAAGGGCAAATGCAAAAGTTCCGATGAACTCAATGACGCTCTGAAGCGTCATCACCAGTTCCGGATCATTATGAATAGTCATTTTCTAGTAATAGTTAGTTGGTTTCAATTATTATCAATTCCAATCATTAAAGTGCTCCTTATTATTCCTAATTCCTAAAGCGCTCATATTTTTCTAATCCCTAAAGCGCTCACCCCAGCAGGTTATCATCCAGTTGTAGAGGCGCTCCTCGGAAGGAGAATGTTGCGGATGCCAGAAGCGGGAATCACGAAGCTCATCCGGCAGATACTGCTGCTCAGTAAAATGCCCCGGATAGTCATGAGGATATTTGTAGCCATCATGATAGCCCAGGTTCTTCATCAACTTGGTAGGCGCATTCCTGAGATGCAGAGGCACTGGCAGGTTGCCTGTCTGTCTGACCGTAGCAATAGCATCGTTGATGCCCAGATAGGCACTGTTGCTCTTGGGACTGGTGGCAAGATAAACCACCGCCTCGGCAAGTGCGATGCGAGCCTCAGGCCAACCGATCTTCATCACCGTATCAAAGGCGGCATTCGCCAGCAGCAAGGCGTTCGGATTAGCCAATCCCACATCCTCGCTGGCACTGATCACAACTCTCCGGGCGATAAACTGCGGATCTTCCCCACCCTCTATCATTCGCGCCATCCAATAGAGCGCCGCATCAGGATCACTGCCACGGATGCTCTTGATAAAGGCTGAGATGATGTCATAATGCATCTCGCCCTGCTTATCGTAAGCCAGCGGATTCTGCTGCAACTGGTGTTCTACCATCTGATCGGTAACAACCACGTCGTCCGAGCCTGCCGAGTCAATCACCAGTTCCAGGATGTTGAGCAGCTTACGTGCATCTCCTCCGCTGTATCTCAACAAGGCGCCCTTCTCCTTCAGTTCAATATGTTTCTCCCTGAGTTCCACATCCCCAGTTATAGCACGATCCAGGAGTTCTTCGAGATCTTCCTTTTCCAAAGGTTTCAGGACATAGAGCTGACAACGGGAGAGCAACGGTCTGATGACCTCGAACGAAGGATTCTCCGTAGTAGCGCCAATCAACGTAACAATTCCCTTCTCCACGGCACCCAGGAGCGAGTCCTGCTGGCTCTTGGAGAAGCGGTGAATTTCATCTATAAATAAAATAGGTGAAGCGGAATTGAAGAATCTTCCACTCTTCGCCCTTTCTATTACCTCACGCACATCCTTTACACCACTGGTTACCGCAGAGAGAGTGTAGAAAGGCACCTTCAAGGTCTGCGCCACAATCTGCGCCAAGGTAGTCTTCCCCACTCCTGGTGGTCCCCACAGGATAAAAGAAGATATGCGTCCTGCATCAATCATCTTGCGCAGGACGGCACCCTCACCAACGAGATGCTTCTGACCGACATAATCGGCAAGCGTGTGAGGCCTCATTCTTTCAGCTAACGGTTCACTCATACTGCAAAGGTAATAAAAAAAACGAAACCGACACAAAAAAAACAATGAAAAAATAAAAAAACAGGCTAGAAAATTTGGATATATAAAAAGAAGTACTTAATTTTGCAATCAAAATATAGTAGACAATGAAAAAAGACAAAGTTATAACACTCAAGACGCTCACAAAGAGCAGTGTATGGGAAGTGCAGGAGAACGATGTTTTCCGCCTTTGGGAAGCTGCCGAGAAAGACAACGACCTGAAGGACAATCAGCGTAAGTATCTAGACATCATCCGCAGTGCATTCGAAATGGAGAAGGTTACCGTAGATCGCCCTGAGGTGCTGGATAAGTTAACAGAACGTGGCTTCAAGATCGGAACCTTCCGCATTGACGACCAGAACGTGAAATATGCCATCAAGAAGCGCCCTATCATGCGCGTTACAGACCTGACATACGAGAACGTAGGTCATATCACAGCCAGCAAGCTCATCGAACTGCTGGAGCGCAACTTCGGTGGCGGATGGGAAAGTCTACCTCAGAGCATCCAAGACATCATCGAGAGCAACTTCGACATCAGCACCACTACCCTTCCTAAGGATCGTCTGAAGAAGCCAGGTGGCTTGTACGAGAAGAAGCTTGCCGATGATTACGAGGTGCTCGTCGTGCCTAAGGGTACATGGGTAGAGGCAATCTTCGCCAAGGAGAAGCCAAAGGTGGAGAAAATCCGCATGAAGTTCATGGACGAGGACGAACTGGACCGTAATGATGAGGACGAGGACGATGAGGACGAGGACGCACCAGAGATTGAGGATCACTACAACGATCCTGATGAGGACGACGATGCCTTCGACGATGACAAGTTGACCGAGGAGAGTTACCGCACTACATTCGAAGACCCAGAGAACCTTGGTCTTGAAGATGCAGAGGACGTTGCTGACGACGACTACTAACAGAGGAGATTCAAAATTTCTCCCCCATACTGGGAGTAGTCAGAATAAAAAAGAGAATTTACACATTATTATAATAATAGATAAAGATATGAACGCTTTAGTAGGATTTATCGCATTAGTTGTAGTAGCCATCGCAGGATGGGTTATTGCAGAGTTTAAGTATAAGGCTTTCACCTTTACCCGTTCTGAAAAGGACCTGGAAGAGGAGAAGGAACTGGAAGAGATTCAGCGCGAGAATGGTTTCAAGGAGATGAACATCCGTGACATCATGCGCAAGAACTCTACCAACGGATACAATGCCGTAGGATAAATGATGATAATCAATTCATACATTATAGAATGACACAAAACGTGTTGATTATGTTAATATTGGCGGTATGCGTAATGTATACCGCCAATTGCATTTATAAAACTTACCGGAAGGCAAAGACGTGTAAGGACTATAAATGCGCCAATTGCCCATTTCTGGAGCAATGTGAGCAAAAAAAGAGTGAGAACAAGGGAAAAACAACAAAAAATAGATTAAAAGCAGAGAA
>USQD01000106.1 GCA_900556795.1 uncultured Prevotella sp.
TAGAAACATCTGTCAGTGGGTATTGTACAAGCGTTTGGGATGGAAAAAGGATGTAGCCTTCGAACTTCCTGAAAAGTATATCATCTGCTTAGCTCCTCATACCAGCAACTGGGATTTGATTCTCGGTCAGCTGTTCGAACATGCAGAAGGTATGAAATGCAATTTCCTCATGAAGAAAGAATGGTTTTTCTGGCCTCTAGGTCCCATCTTCCGCAGAATGGGAGGCATTCCGGTTTGGCGCAGCAAGCACACCAGCATGACCGACAACCTTGCAGAAGAAGCCAAGAAGCGCGAAAACTTTGGACTTTGCATTACTCCAGAGGGCACCCGCTCACTGAATCCAGACTGGAAAAAGGGCTTTTACTTCATTGCCCTCAAGGCTGGTCTGCCTATCTATCTCTACGGGGTTGACTTCCAGCGTCGCCTTATCCAGTGCAACAAAGTCGTCATTCCTTCTGGAGATGTAGATAAAGACATGCGCGAGATAAAACTCTACTTCAAGGACTTTAAAGGCAAGAAGCCAGAGAAGTTCACCATTGGCGAAGTAGACTAAAAAAAGAGGGTTAAAAAAGAAAAGTGAAACATCAACATATAACATATTGTTTGGTAAGCAGTTTGCTGTTGGCTACAGGAATTACATTCCAAGCTAACGGCAAATCGTCTTTTGCTACCTATGATGATGGTAACAGCCTGGCTTGGGAAGGTATAGATTACGATGACGACCCATGGGTATTCAATGCCTCCCGTCCTTATTTCCCAACAGCAGGTCTGTCAAACCGTCATATCTCATTATGGGCTTCCCACGGCCGCTATTATTGCAATGACCTCCGCCGTTGGAAATGGCAACGCCCTAACCTCTTTTGTACAACGGAAGACCTGTTCACCCAAACCATCGTGGTGCCCTATCTCATCCCAATGTTGCAAAATGCAGGTGCCGTGGTATTTACGCCCCGCGAAAGAGACTGGCAAAAGAACGAAATCATTGTAGACAACGATGATGCAGAAAAATCAGTATGCTACAAAGAATCGGCTACCGGCAGGAAATGGACCAATTGCGACTCTGTAGGCTTTGCCAACAAGCAGAACGTATACAGCGATGGCGAGAATCCTTTCCGCATGGGTACGGCAAGAAAAGCCAAAGCTACCAAGCGGAAGAAATTCAGCCAGGTCAGCTATCAGCCCCGTTTCCCTGAAGAAGGAAAATATGCGGTTTATGTCAGTTACCAGACGGTACCCAAGAGCGTGAGCGATGCAAGATACATCGTCTATCATAAGGGAGAAAAAACAGAATTCACCGTCAATCAGAAGATGGGTGGCGGAACCTGGGTATACCTCGGCACCTTCGATTTCGACCGTGGATGCAATGAGTTCAACCGGGTGGTATGTACCAACCAGTCTTCCAAGAGAGGCATTGTAACCACAGATGCCGTACGCTTTGGTGGCGGTATGGGCAATATAGAACGCGAAGGCAATCTGAGCGAACTGCCCCGCTGCCTGGAAGGAGCGAGATATTACGCTCAGTGGGCCGGAGCACCCTACAAGGTTTATAGTGGAAGAGAAGGCAAGAACGACTATGCAGATGACATCAACACCCGCTCTCTGATGACCAACTGGCTGGGTGGCGGCAGTGTATACATGCCTGCTTTGGAAGGAAAAAATGTTCCTATCGAACTCTCGCTGGCACTACATAGCGACGCAGGATATAACAATGATGGCAAGTCAACCTGGGGCGCACTCTCTATCTGTACCACCGATTTCAATGATGGTATGCTGAACAGCGGTGTATCCAGAATGGCTTCTAAGGATTTTGCCAAAGCACTACGTGATAATCTGGTAACAGATATCAGCGCTATCTATGGCGAGTTTGGCAAGCGCTATCTATGGGACCGCAACTATTCAGAGACTCGCCTGCCCGAGGTTCCTTCCGCCATCCTCGAGATGCTCTCTCACCAGAGTTTCCCGGACATGCGTATCGCACAGGACCCGATGGGAAAATTTGCCATAGCCCGATCTATCTACAAGACCATCTTGAGATATATAAACAGCAATCATGACAAGCCATACGTGGTTCAGCCGCTGGCTCCCAAAAACTTCAGCGTAGAACTGGATGATAATTTTGCAAATCTTTCCTGGACTCCACAGCTCGATTCCATCGAACCTTCTGCACGCCCTACCCGATATATTGTATATAAGGCTGAAGGTAAGGGAGGTTTTGACAACGGAACCGTTGTAAGACGTCCCAACTGTCAAATCAAGATGGAACCAGGCAAACTATATAGTTTCAAGGTGGCTGCCCTTAACGCTGGTGGCGAGAGCTTCCCAACCGAAACGCTCTCGGCACTCTACAATCCAACAGCTACGAAGTCGGTATTGGTTGTCAACAACTTCCATCGTCTCGCTTCACCACAAGTAGAAGACAATGATTATATCCAAGGTTTCGACTTCGACAAAGACCCAGGTGTCAGCTATGGACTTACAGCCGGATGGAGCGGAAAGCAGACCAGCTTCGATATTAACAGGATGGGACAGGAAACCACCAACGGACTAGGTTATTGCGGCAATGAGATGATAGGAAAGTTTGTGGCAGGCAATGATTTCAACTATGTAGTAAGCCATGCACGGAGCATCGCTTTGGCAAACAAATACAACATTGCCAGCTGTTCCAGCGAAGCAGTCGCCAATGGCAAGGTAAGGATGGAAAACTATCAGGCAGTAGACCTTATCAACGGTCTGGAACGAAATGACGGTTATACCCGTGAATACTACAAGACATTCACCCCTGCCCTGCAGAAACGCATCACTTATTATGCTCTCTGTGGAGGCAAGATGCTCATCAGCGGTTCGTATAACGGAAGCGACATGCAGACCGAAGAGGAACAAGACTTCATGAATGACATTCTCAAGGTGAATTATGAGCCTACGGGCACCAAATTCATCATACAGGACATCAACCCGGAAGATTCCACCATCACGGAACGAGATAGTATCGTGTATACTACGGATAGTGTGGCAGGCATGGGGATGGAGTTCAACTATTACAGTCAGTTGAACGATCGCCACTACGCCACCACCCATCCTGAGATATTAAATCCTGCAGTGAAGAAAGCCTTCACAGCGATGCAATATACCTCAGGAACCAGTGCTGCCGTAGCATATAAGAGTTCCAGCTATCGAACCTTCGTCATGGGATTCCCATTGGAATGTATCATCGATGAGAAAACCCGCAACGACATCATGCTGGGAATCCTCAAGTTCCTAACAGAATAATCAATTTCTTAACGGAATAGGAGAATAAAAGAATAAACATAATAATAATAACAATTTGAGCAAACTTTGCAAATCATAATGTTCAAAGTTCAAGGTTCAAAGTTCAAAGTAAAAAAGGATATGTATAAAATTCAAGCAAACCAGTCTGGCACACGCTCTATCGAAGTGAGCGACCAGCATTTAGAGACTATTGACAAGTATCAGCTGCTCCGCAACCTCGTAGATAGCAATGGTATCATCGACGAGGAAGTGCTCGACAAGTTGAAGTTCAACGTTCGTTCTCTCCTGGAGAGCAGCGACATCAAGGACAAGGCGTTGCTCGACCTCTGCCTCGACGTAATCTACCATCAGAACATGAAGGCGCTCGGTCTCCACAATCTCGTATTGCTCTACGTAGACTGGAAGGATAAGAAGGCGGCAGAAGAAGCTGCAGGAGCAGAGCCTGATGCAGTAAATGATTAAATAATTTTGAATGGATTATAAGTTAACAGATTTTCTGCCAACCACCAAGAAGGAGTGCGAACTCAGAGGATGGGATGAACTGGACGTCATCCTCTTTTCGGGTGATGCCTATGTAGATCATCCATCCTTCGGACCGGCTATCCTCGGAAGAATCCTGGAGGCTAACGGCTATCGCGTAGCCATCGTGCCTCAGCCCGACTGGCATGGCGATTTCCGTGACTTCAAGAAGCTCGGTCGCCCTCGCCTCTTCTTCGGTGTATCACCGGGAGCCATGGACTCGATGGTGAATCGCTACACGGCAAACCGCCGAATGCGCAGCGAAGATGCTTTCAGCCCCGACTCCCGTCACGATATGCGCCCCGACTATCCGTCTATCGTCTATACCCAAATACTGAAGAAACTCTATCCCGATGTACCTGTGGCACTGGGCGGTATTGAGGCTTCGTTGCGCCGCATCAGCCACTACGACTACTGGAAGGATGAGCTGCGCAAGTGCATCCTCTGCGATTCGGGTGCCGACCTCATTCTCTACGGCATGGGCGAACGCTCTATCGTGGAACTTGCCAACGCCTTCGCCGAAGGCAAGACCATGGACCAGATTCACGAAATGCCGCAGGTGGCTTTCTACTGCAAGGAGAAAGACATTCCGGGCGGATTCAAGGACGATGACATCATCCTGCACAGTCATGAGGAGTGCCTTCACAACAAGAAGGGACAGGCAGAGAACGTGCGCCATTTGGAGGAAGAAGCCAACAAGATGCATGCCCAGCGCATGATTCAGGAGACCGACGGCAAGTATGTGGTGGTGAATCCACCGTTCCCGCTGATGACCACCGAGGAACTGGATGCCGCCTTCGACCTGCCTTATACCCGTCTGCCTCATCCTAAGTACAAAGGCAAGACCATTCCGGCATACGAGATGATCAAGTTCTCCGTAAACCTGCATCGCGGCTGCTTCGGCGGTTGCTCGTTCTGTACCATTTCGGCGCATCAGGGCAAGTTCGTGGTTTGCCGAAGCAAGGAGAGTATCCTGAAAGAGGTAAAGAAAATCATCGAAATGCCAGATTTCAAGGGATATCTGAGCGACCTGGGCGGTCCTTCGGCTAATATGTATGGCATGCATGGCAAGAATCAGAAAGCTTGCGAGGTATGTAAACGACCATCATGTGTGAACCCACAGATTTGTCCGAACCTGAATACCGACCACAGTAAGCTGCTGGAGATTTACCATGCCGTAGATGCCCTGCCAGGCATCAAGAAGAGCTTCATCGGTAGTGGTGTGCGCTACGACCTGCTCCTGCACAAGAGCAAGGACGAGAAGGTAAACCAGGCAGCAAGGGAATATACCCGCGAACTGATTACCAAGCACGTGAGCGGCCGATTGAAGGTTGCACCGGAGCATACCAGTCCAGAGGTTCTGAAGTTCATGCGCAAACCATCGTTCGACCTGTTCTACGAGTTCAAGCGCATCTTCGACAAGATCAACAAGGAAGAAGGACTCAACCAGCAGATCATTCCATACTTCATCAGTTCGCATCCGGGCTGTCATGAGGAGGATATGGCGGAACTGGCGGTCATCACCAAGGGTCTCGACTTCCATCTGGAGCAGGTGCAGGACTTCACTCCTACCCCAATGACGATTTCTACGGAAACCTGGTACACGGGATATGATCCATATACATTGGAACCAGTATTCAGTGCCAAGACGCAGAAGGAAAAGCTTGCCCAGCGCATGTTCTTCTTCTGGTATAAGCCAGAGGAGCGCCGTGCCATCGAAAGTGAACTTCGCCGCATCGGCAGAGCCGACCTCATCGACAAGCTCTACGACAAGAAGAGTTTTGACCGCGGATTCAAGGGAAAGAAAACCAATTACGATGACAAGGCAATTGGTTCTACCTATGATAATCCGGGGGTTGGCAGAGGAGCTAAAGGCAAGCGTGGAGCCGGCAGAAATGTTCCAGAAGCAAACGCTGGCAGAGGTCGTGGAAGAAATACTTCAGACCACTTTGCCCCAAAGGGTTACGGCAATGTAGGATGCTATGACGAAGAGAAATACCTTAACAATGGAAAATCTCTCAAGTCAGGCAAACCCACGAATGCAAACATCCGCGATGCGGTAGCAGCAGCAAGAGCCGAACTCCGTAATCAGAAAGACCCAAATGCCGGTTTCTTCAAGGATAAGAAGAAAAAGAGTTTCAACCCTAATTTCGACAACGACAACCACAATCGCAAGAACCGTTATAACAGCGGTGACAAGAACGAACGTGGAGGCGGTCGTGGAAATCAGGGAAGAAACGAAGGCAGAGGAAGAAGAAGATAAAAAATTAAGCCTGGATAGGATGATTTCTTTCAACCAACCCTATTCAGGCTTAAATTATGCCATTATACTTTTGCAAAATCATTCAGGAGTTTTGTTATTTTTGGAACTGCAGCATTAGGATAAGTAAAATTTCTGAAATGATAACATTCTTGGCAATTCCCTGAAGAATGAAATGATAGAAAAATTAAAAGACTCAGACAAATATGCACCAGATACTATGGTCGCGAAGACAATAATCCTGCTTATCGAAACAATAGTCGCCATATCGTGCTTGTTCCTTCAGGATTCAAAGGTTTTGAACTCCCTGACCATTCTGTACTGACAACAGATGCTTCACGTTTCTGGGCAGCTCCCCAAAATCAGTAACTGCCAATTTGTTAGATGGGCGTTCCGAATTGCTGCGGATTGCATAATTCCCCATTCTTCAACGCAAAAAACAATCTAAAAATTTGGAAGTTACAAATATTCAGTGTACCTTTGCAGAAGATAGGCGGCGCTCGGCAATTTGAGAGCAAGCTTTCATTGCGCTCTCTGGCACTATCTTTGCAAATAATAAAAAAATGAATATCGTATGAAACAGGTAGAAGAACGATACATCAGCTTGTTGACCGATTTCGGCTTCAAGCGCATTTTTGGAACGGCAATGAACAAGGATTTGCTCATCTGCTTCCTCAACAGCTTGTTTAATGGCAGACAGGTTGTGAAGGACGTTTCGTATCT
>USQD01000107.1 GCA_900556795.1 uncultured Prevotella sp.
TATTAAGAAATATGAGTAACTACCCTAAAATCGGTATCCGCCCTACTATCGACGGACGTCAGGGAGGCGTACGTGAAAGCCTCGAGGAAAAAACCATGAATTTGGCTAAGTCTGTAGCCAAACTTATTTCTGAAAACTTACGTAATGGCGACGGTTCTCCTGTGGAGTGCGTAATCGCTGACAGTACCATCGGCCGTGTGGCAGAGAGTGCAGCTTGCGCTGAGAAGTTTGAGCGCGAGGGTGTTGGCTCTACTATCACCGTTACTTCTTGCTGGTGTTATGGTGCTGAGACAATGGATATGCATCCTCACTGGCCAAAGGCTGTTTGGGGATTTAACGGTACAGAGCGTCCAGGTGCTGTTTATTTGGCAGCCGTTCTCGCAGCTCATGCCCAGAAGGGATTGCCAGCATTCGGCATCTATGGTCATGACGTACAGGACTTGGAGGACGACTCTATCCCTGCTGATGTAGCAGAAAAAATCTTGCGCTTTGCTAGAGCTGCCCAGGCAGTAGCTACCATGCGCGGAAAATCATATCTTTCTATGGGTAGCGCCTGCATGGGTATCGCAGGTTCTATCGTTGACCCTAATTTCTTCCAGGAGTACCTCGGCATGCGCAATGAAAGTGTTGACCTTACTGAGATTATCCGCCGCATGACTGAGGGTATCTACGACCCAGTGGAGTACGAGAAGGCTATGGCATGGACCCGCGAGCACTGTATGTGCAATGAGGGTGAGGACATCGCCAACAAAGAAAAGGCAAAGACCCGTGAGCAGAAGGATGCAGACTGGGAGTTCATCGTGAAGATGACTATCATCATGCGCGACTTGATGCATGGCAACCCAAGATTGGAAGAGCTGGGATTCAAGGAGGAAGCATTGGGCCACAACGCCATCGCCGGAGGTTTCCAGGGACAGCGTCAGTGGACAGACTTCTATCCTAACGGCGACTATCCTGAGGCTCTCCTCAATACTTCATTCGACTGGAACGGTATCCGTGAGGCTATCATTCTCGCTACAGAGAATGATGCTGGCAACGGCGTAGCTATGCTGTTCAACCACCTGTTGACAGGTCGTGCTCAGATCTTCAGCGACGTTCGTACCTACTGGAGTCCAGAGGCAGTGAAGCGTGTTACCGGTAAGGAACTTACAGGGCAGGCAGCTGGTGGCATCATCCACTTGATCAACTCTGGTGCTACCACACTCGACGGTACAGGTCAGGCTACAGATGCCGAGGGTAACCCAATCATGAAGCAGCCTTGGGAGATGAACGAAGAGGATGTTGATAAGTGTTTGAAGGCAACTACCTGGTATCCAGCTAACCGTGACTACTTCCGTGGTGGTGGTTTCTCTTCTAGCTTCCTCAGCAAGGGCGGTATGCCTGTAACTATGGTTCGCCTGAACCACGTAAAGGGTCTTGGTCCTGTGCTCCAGTTGGCAGAAGGTTGGACTGTTGAGATTGATCCAGAGATTCACAAGGTTCTCGACAAGCGTACAGACCCAACATGGCCTACCACCTGGTTTGCTCCACGTCTCTGCGACAAGGCTCCATTCAAGGATGTATATTCAGTGATGAACAACTGGGGCGCTAATCATGGTGCTATCAGCTACGGTCATATCGGCGCCGACCTCATCACACTCTGCTCTATCCTCCGCATCCCAGTATGCATGCACAATGTTGAGGAAGACAAAATCTTCCGTCCAGCATCTTGGAACGCATTCGGCATGGACAAGGAAGGTGCAGACTTCCGTGCTTGCAAGAACTACGGTCCTATATATAAATAAGGTGTAACACCATCAGTACGAATATCATTCAAAAAGAAAGAACAAGAAAATGATTACAGAAGAGCATATTCAGAAATTCCTGAAGCAGGCTCACCGCGTAGGTGATGCAGGTCTCACCATTTGCAGTAGTGGCAACCTCTCTTGGCGCATCGGCGATGAGGCACTTGTCTCTGGTACAGGTTCATGGGTTCCTAGCCTTCAGAAAGAGAAGGTATCTCAGTGCTTGGTAGCAACTGGCGAAGTACTCAATGGCGTTAAACCTTCTATGGAGAGCGGTTTCCACCTCGGTGTACTCCGTGAGCGTCCTGACTGTGATGTGGTTCTCCATTTTCAATCACCTTTCGCTACAGCTGTAGCTTGCATGCAGGAAACACCGAAGGACTTCAATGTAACTGCAGAGGTACCATGTCATGTAGGTAAGGAAATCCCAGTGATCCCTTACTATCGTCCAGGTTCTCCTGAATTGGCAGCAGCCGTTATCGCAGCCTTGAAAGACCATAATTCAGCTCTCTTGCTGAAGCATGGTCAGGTAGTTTGCGGTAAGAATTTTGACGAGGTGTTCGAGCGCGCCATGTTCTTTGAGATGGCTTGTCGCATCATCGTTCAGAGTGGCGGCAAATACACCACACTGACACCGGAAGAAATCGATGATCTTGAGGTTTACGTATTAGGTAAGAAACAATAAGCCTCTATCCTCTATATGAGAAAAGCGGTAGGAGAGAAAGCTGCCCGCTAAACGGGGCTTTCTCCTACCGCTTTTTACGAATGAACAGTTTATCTACCTTAACTTATTATTGAATTATCTATGATTTATTTAGCTATAGACTTCGGTGGTGGCAGCGGAAGAGTGATTGCCGGCAAATTGGAAAACGGCAAGCTCGAAATGGAGCTCATCCATCGTTTTCCTAATCGACAGGTAAGACTAGGCAACCACGTCTATTGGGATTTTCTCGCCCTCTTCGAGGATATGAAGACTGGATTGAAGATGGCTGGAGCCAAGGGACTTAAAGTGGATGGTATCGCCATCGACACTTGGGGAGTGGATTTCGGTCTCATCGATAAGGACGGCAACCTTCTGGGCAATCCTGTCTGCTATCGCGATGCCCGCACCAAGGGAATGCCGGAAGAAGTATTCAAGCAGATTGACCCATCTGCACATTACGCCATCAACGGCACCCAGGTGATGGAGATTAACACCCTCTTCCAGCTCTACAGTATGAAGAAGGCAGACAGTCCACAATTAGAGAAGGCTGCTCACCTACTCTTCACACCAGACCTCTTCAGCTATTATCTCACCGGCGAAGCCAACAATGAATATACCATTGCATCCACTTCAGAACTACTGAATGCCAGCAACAAAGATTGGGACTGGGAAACTATCGACCAATTGGGCTTACCACGCCACATCTTCGGTAAGATTGTGATGCCGGGCACCGTAAGAGGAAAACTACGCCGCGACATTGCAGAGGAAACCGGACTCGGAGAAGTGGATGTCATCGCAGTAGGCTCTCATGATACAGCCAGTGCGGTAGCAGCCGTACCAGCCACAGAAGATGAATACCCGATGGCATTCATCAGTTCGGGAACCTGGTCGCTTCTGGGTGTTGAGATAGAAAAGCCTATCCTTACCGAGGAAGCAAGAAAAGCTGAGTTTACCAACGAAGGCGGCATCGGCGGTCGCATCACCTTCTTGCAGAACATCACAGGACTTTGGATTATGCAGAGATTGATGGCTGAATGGAAGGAAAATGGCGAGGAACAGCAGTTTGATATCATCCTTCCTCAGGCAGAGGAAGCTCATATCAATGCCATCATCCCTGTGGATGATGCAGCATTCCAAAACCCTACAAACATGCAGCAAGCCATCATCGACTACTGCGCTACCCATCAGTTGCAGGTTCCTCAGACCAAGGCAGAGATCGTACGCTGCGTTCTCCAGTCATTGGCATCCAAATATGCCGAGGCTACGGCTCACCTCAACGAGATGTTGCCACAACCTATCAAGAGTATGCACATTATCGGTGGCGGTTCACAGAACCAATTACTCAACCGTCTTACTTCTGAAGCATTGGGAGTTCCTGTCATGGCGGGGCCTATCGAAGCAACCGGCATGGGCAACATCCTGACCCAGGCACTCGCCAAGGGAGAAATCAAGGACATGAACGAGTTGAGAACCGTTGTAAGACAAAGTATCTGATTCATCACCAGGATTTATCTTTGAGATACATCTGTTAAATACAGTTTTAAATACAACATTACATTTAACCTATAAAACAACAAAATAACAATACTTTTCCTTGAAACATGGAACAGAAAAAGAAAGAATCAATTCTCATGAAGGATGGGGTTAGCTACCTCGTACCCTTCATCTTAATCACATCGTGCTTTGCACTTTGGGGATTTGCCAACGATATCACCAATCCGATGGTAAAGGCATTCTCCAAGATTTTCCGAATGTCTTCTACAGATGGTGCACTGGTACAGGTAGCCTTCTACGGTGGTTACTTCGCCATGGCATTCCCTGCCGCCATCTTCATCCGCCGCTTCTCCTACAAGGCAGGCGTACTTCTTGGATTAGGACTCTATGCCTTCGGTGCATTCCTCTTCTATCCAGCTAAGATGATGGGCGAATATTATCCATTCCTCCTCGCCTACTTCATCCTTACCTGCGGACTCTCATTCCTGGAGACATCGAGCAATCCTTACATCCTTTCGATGGGTACAGAAGAAACAGCTACACGCCGACTGAACCTGGCGCAATCGTTCAACCCGATGGGTTCACTGCTGGGTATGTATGTGGCGATGAACTTTATTCAGGCCAAACTCAACCCACTCGATACGTCAGGACGCATCCAACTTTCGGACAGCGAATTTGAGGCAATCAAGGAGTACGACCTTTCGGTACTGATCAATCCATATCTGATTATCGGTCTGGTCATCCTCACAATCTTCTTCGTCATCCTGTTCACCAAGATGCCGAAGAACAGTGAGAAAGACAACAAAATCAACTTCATATCTACCCTGCGCCGCATCTTCCGCATGCCACACTATCGTGAAGGTGTATTCACCCAGTTTTTCTATGTGGGTGCGCAGATTATGTGCTGGACCTTCATCATTCAGTATGGTACCCGCATCTTGATGCAGGAAGGGATGGCAGAGATTGATGCTGAGGTAACTTCACAGAAGTTCAACATCATAGCGATGGTACTGTTCTGCTGCTCTCGCTTCATCTGCACCTTCATACTCCGCTTCTTCAATGCCGGTCAGCTGCTAATGATATTGGCGATAGCTGGCGGGTGCTTCACAATTGGCGTCATTGCCCTTCATAACATCTGGGGGCTCTACTGCCTGGTAGCAGTCAGTGCTTGCATGTCGTTGATGTTCCCTACCATCTACGGTATTGCTCTAACGGGTCTTGGCGATGATGCCAAGTTTGGTGCAGCAGGTTTGATCATGGCGATTTTGGGCGGTAGTATTCTGCCACCTTTGCAGGCATCCATCATCGACATGCATACCGTATTCGGAATGCCATCAACCAATGCATCGTTCATTCTCCCATTTATCTGTTTCGTGGTTATCGCTATCTACGGATACCGCACAAAACTGCGTAGTATTGGAAAACTATTGGGTTAATTCTTTTCAATAAACAAAAAAGCTGTGTTCATCTATGGATAAACACAGCTTTTTTGATACTAAAACCTAGATGGTAATTTCTCCTGAACCATAGCAGCGATGATGATTTTCATCATAAACTACGCAGAATTGACCTGGAGCTACACCATGAATTGCCTCTTCAGAATGAATCATCCATCTGCCATCATCGAGTTTTTCGATAGTAGCAGGATGATACTCCGGTGTATGTCGAATCTTGAAGGTTACCTTCTGCATCGCCACTTCCCTGGTAAGGAAATGGAAGTCCTGCAATGGGAAATCCTTCTTATAAGCCGTCTGAGGGTCATAACCATGACTTACATACAGAATATTGTTCTCCACATCCTTCTTGATGACGAACCAAGGACCGCCACCAAAGCCCAATCCCTTGCGCTGACCGATGGTATGGAACCACAATCCCTTATGCTCGCCAATGCGCTTTCCGGTCTCCATCTCAATCACATCGCCAGAGTTCTCGCCCAGATATCTGCGGATGTAATCATTATAGTTAATCTGCCCCAGAAAGCAGATTCCTTGACTATCCTTGCGCTTGGCATTGATGAGATGTTCCTCTTCTGCTATCTCACGAATTTCGTTTTTGATGTGATGACCGATAGGGAAAATCGCTTTTTTCAATTGCCAACTCTCTATCTGAGCCAGAAAATCGGTCTGGTCCTTTACTGGGTCAGGACTTGTAACTAGCCATTTATCGCCATTTTCATCAGTTTCGGTCTGCGCATAATGTCCGGTAGCGATGAGATCATAGTGATGCCCCATCTTCTCATCGAACGCACCGAACTTGATGAGTCTGTTGCACATCACATCAGGATTTGGAGTGAATCCCGCCTTCACCTTGTCCATGGTATAGCGGGTCACCTCGTTCCAGTATTCCTGATGACAGTCAACAACTTCTAGCTTACAGCCATACTTTCGAGCCACGGCAGTAGCCATCTCCAGGTCTTCCTCAGAGGAACAGTCCCATTCCTCCTTCTCTTCCGGACCAATCTTGATATAGAAGCAGTCAGGATGCAAGCCCAGTCGGGCAAACTCCCAGACCACCACCGAACTATCCACGCCACCCGAAAGCAGCACAGCCACCCGCTTGTCCTTTACCTCGGCAAGGAAGTGCTCATCTCTGGTCTCCAATTCTTTCTCTCTTGGAGTATCTGTCAGATCGGAAGAGCACACGTCTGAACTCCAGTCACATTTCGAAATCTCGTATGCTGTTTTCTGCTTGAAAAAAAAAAAAATAAACAAAAATAAAAAAAAAAAAAAAGAGCATTAAGATCATGAGTCAACAAGTGTACGGGAAAAGATAGAGA
>USQD01000108.1 GCA_900556795.1 uncultured Prevotella sp.
TTTCATGCTGATGGGAGCATTGATTCCTGTCGGGGCGCAAGCGCAAGCGTTGAGCCTCGACAGTTGTCGCGCTATGGCTCTGCGCAACAACAAGCAGATCAATGCCTCAAAGCTCAAGAAAGACGTGGCGTATAATCTGAAGAAATCGGCACGCACGAAATACTTGCCTAAGGTGGACGCCATGGGCGGATATGAATGGTTCAGCAAAGAGATTTCCCTGCTGAACAGTGATCAGAAAGCTGCATTCAGCAATTTGGGTTCCACACTGGCAGGAGGAATCTCAAGCAATGCAAGCAATTTGATGGGACAACTGGTAGGTCAGGGCATCCTGACTCCAGAACAGGCACAGAAGATTGGTGGATTACTTTCCGAAAAGACGGGAACACTTCAGCAGCAGGGCAATGCTATCGGTCAGGGAGTGGTTGATGCTTTCAGAACTGACACCCGAAATATGTGGGCAGGAAGCGTGATGGTAAGACAGCCTATCTATATGGGCGGTGCTATTATTGCAGCCAACAAGATTGCCGACATCGGAGAAGAAATAGCTGAGAACGATTTGGATCATCAGACACAGCAGACTCTCTACGCCATCGACCAGGCTTACTGGCTGGCAGTTTCGCTCAAGCAGAAGCATAAGCTAGCCACCAGTTACCGCGACCTGGTACAGAAGCTCAATGATGATGTTCATAAGATGATCAAGCAGGGTGTTGCGACGAAGGCTGACGGCTTGAAGGTAGACGTAAAGGTGAACGAGGCAGAGATGAAGATGACTCAGGCAGAAGACGGACTGGCTCTTTCCAAGATGCTGCTCTGCCAGCTCTGCGGCATCCCGATGAATCAGGAGATCACACTTGCTGATGAAGATAAGGAGACCTTGGCTCTTTCAGGAATACCTGTCGACACAGAACAGCAAAGAGTAGCAGCAGCCGACTCAGCGATGAATACCCGTCCGGAATTGAGAATGCTCCAGAATGCACTCGATATTTCCAAGCAGGCTACCAATCTGGTGAGAGCCATCTACATGCCACATGTAGCTCTGACCGGCGGCTACACCATTTCAAATCCTAATGTTTTCAATGGATTCCAGAAGAAATTCACAGGAGTATGGAACGTAGGAATCATCGTCCAGGTGCCAGTATGGAACTGGTTTGACTGCGCCTATAAGGTGAGAGCATCTAAGGCAACCACCAATATCGCCCAGATGAACCTGGATGATACGCGCGAGAAGATTCACCTTCAGATTGCGCAGAGCCAGTTCAAGGTGAAGGAAGCTCAGAAGAAGCTCAATATGGCGATGAGAAACATTGCCAGCGCTGAGGAAAACCTCAGATGCGCAAACCTCGGATTCAAGGAAGGCGTCATGGAGGTTACCGATGTGATGGCAGCACAGACTGCCTGGCAACAGGCACAGAGCCAGAAGATTGACGCCGAAATTGATGTGAAGCTGACACAAGTTGGGCTTAACAAGGCACTCGGTATCCTGCAATAACGGCACCGGGGGCAGAAATCCTGGGGCGGAAATCCTGGGGCGGAAATCCGATAGAATCGGATTTAACGGTGGCTAGAGGGGGAAGATTTCATCATCTTCTTCTCTATAATCAATATTTTCAAAACATAAAATAAAATTCAGAAAAAATATGTCTAAGAAATCACAGCATAACAATATATTACTCGCTGTCATCGGATTTACGGCGGTAGTTATCCTAGTGGGCGTCATCGGTTTCTTTACCTTGGAACAGAAGGATGACACCATCCAGGGCGAGGTAGAAGTTTCAGAATACAGAGTATCCTGCAAGTTGCCTGGCCGTATAGTAGAATTGAGAGTGAAGGAGGGCGACTATGTTCACGTAGGCGACACCCTCGCCATCCTCGAAGTTCCAGAGATGAAATCTCAGGAGCAGATGCTTCAGGCAACCAATGCAGCTGCCGAAGCCATGAAGGATCTGACCGATGCCGGTGCCCGCAAGGAGCAGATTCAGGGTGCTTATCAGCTGGTTCAGCAGGCAGAAGCTGCTGCAACCATCGCCAAGAAGACTTACGACCGTATGCAGAACCTCTACAACGAGGGCGTCATCAGCGGTCAGAAGCGCGATGAGGCTTTCGCAGCCTACAAGGCAACAGAGGCTCAGGTGGCTGCAGCCAAGAGCCAGTATGAAATGGCCAAAAACGGAGCACGTGAGCAGGAGAAGCGCATGGCTGCCAACAACACACAGGCTTCGAAGAGTGCCGTGGATGTAGTGAAGAATCTCCTGAAGGAGACGGTTCAGATTGCCCAGTGCGAAGGCGAGGTAAGCAATGTCTATCCAAAGGTAGGCGAATTGGTAGGTCTCGGATCTCCTATCATGAGCATCTCCATCATGAGCGATATGTGGGGAACCTTCAATGTCCGCGAAGACCATCTCCAGGGCTTGAACAAGGGTGATGAGTTTACCGCTTTCGTCCCAGCCTTCAACAAGAATATCAAGATGAAGGTTTATTACCTGAAGGATCAGGGTTCATACGCAACCTGGAAGGCAACCAAGGACAATGGCGATTACGACCGCAAGACTTTCGAGGTGAAGGCCCGTCCTATCACCAAGCTGGAGGGATTGCGCCCGGGAATGTCACTCATCATTAAATAACTTCTATGTTCAAGAGATTATATCATATTGCCCTCAGAGAATGCGGCATCATGTGGAAGAATCCTATCTATCTCTTCTGCATGGTCATCTTCCCCATCGTGGTGGTGATTTTCTTCACTACCCTGATGCAGGGAGGTGTGCCTACCGACATGCCTGTGGGCATTGTTGACCAGGACAATTCTCATACCTCCCGCCAGCTGGTGCATAAGCTCGACGCTTTCCAGACCACCAAGGTGGTGGCTCACTATGAGAACATTGCTGAGGCAAGACATGCTATCCAGAAGAACGAAATCTATGCCTTCCTGGTGATTCCTAACGGAACAGAGGCAGGATTGATGGCTCAGAAACAGCCTAAGATTTCCTTCTACTACAGCAGTGTGTCGCTGGCGGCAGGCTCCCTGCTCTTCCGCGACTTGAAGACCATTTCTACCCTGGGAGGAGCAGCGGCAGGAATGGCGAAGCTTTCGGCATTGGGAAAGACGAATGATGAAATCATGACCTTTCTGCAACCTATTGCTGTAGATTTGCACATGATAGGCAATCCATACGCCAACTACAACTACTATCTATCCACGGTGATGGTACCAGGACTCATCATGTTGTTCATCTTCCTGATCACACCTTATTCTATAGGTACGGAGTTGAAATTCAACCGGGCAAAAGACTGGATGCGAATGGCGAACAACAATCCTTATCTCGCCATCGCCGGCAAGATGCTTCCTCAGACGCTCATCTTCCTGAGCATCTTCCTGCTGTTCGAGTTCTATATCTATCATGTACTGGATTTCCCTCATCCGGGCGGTGCGCTGCCTATCATCCTGCTGGGCATTCTGAGCGTATTATCCTGCCAGTGCTTTGGCATCTTTGCCTTCGGACTGATGCCTTCGCTTCGTATGTCGATGAGTATCTGTTCGTTGTGGGGCGTGGTTAGTTTCTCCATCTGCGGAGCCACCTATCCGCTCTTCGCCATGGATTCGCCTATCCAGGCCATCGGACAGCTCTTCCCTATGCGCCATTACTACATGATTTACCAGATGAACATCTTCAATGGTTTCCCGATGAGCGATGCAGTATTGCACTGGGGTGCGATGGTGCTCTTCTGTGCCCTGCCAATGCTCACTATCTGGAACATCAAGAAGGCAATGCTGGTTTACAAGTACCTGCCGTAGGAAAGTGAAGAGTGAAGAGTGAAGAACGAAGAATTCAACAGCTTTACTAATCATAAAGTTCAAAGTTCAATGTTCAAAGTTAAAAGAGTTCAATGTTAAAAAGTAGTTTACTATATAAGATTATCAATGGTATCTGGGACATGTGCTACATCTGGAAGACGGAAATGCGCAATGTGTTCCGTGATGAGGGTGTGCTCATCTTCTGCATCCTGGTGCCACTGGGCTATCCGCTGCTCTACTCGTGGATTTACAACAACGAGGTGGTGAGAGAGGTGGATACGGCGATTGTCGACCTCAGCCATAGCCATACTTCCCGAGAGTTTATCCGGGATTACGATGCCTCCCCTGATGCCAAGGCCACCTATTACTGCAACAGTCTTGATGAGGCGAAGCAGCTGGTACAGAAGCAGGCTGTGCATGGAATCATCTATATTCCTTCCGATTTCGACACCAAGCTGAATCGTGGCGAACAGGCGCATGTAGGCGTTTATTGTGATATGAGTCTGATGCTCACCTATAAGGCGATTTATCAGACGGCTCAAGGCGTGGCAAGCCATATCAATTCGGGCATTCAGATTTCTAAAGGTGGCGGATTCACGGATAGAGACGATGAGATTACCACCGAGCCACTGGCGTTTGATGAGGTTCCGATATTCAACACCACTGGGGGATACGGTAATGCGATTCTTCCAGGCGTTCTTGTGCTGATTCTGCAGCAAACCATGCTGTTGGGCATCGGAATGGCGGCAGGAACATCAAGAGAATTGAACAGAAATCGCGAACTGATACCGGTAAGCAAGCATTATGGCGGTATTTTCCGCATTGTTTTCGGTAAGGCGATGGTTTATTTCATGGTTTATGCCGTGATGGGAATGTATCTTACGCTGGTAGTTCCGAAACTGTTCGGATTTGTCAGCATGGTAACGTGGACCACCATTCTTGGTTTCCTCTTGCCTTATATCCTATCGTGCATTTTCTTCGGTTTGATGCTGTCATGTCTGGTAAGATATCGTGAAAACGTGATGCTTCTGGTGGTATTTACCTCCGTTCCATTGCTTTTTATGACGGGAATTTCATGGCCACAGAGCAATATTCCGGGCTTTTGGCAAGGATTTTCGTGGGTTTTCCCATCTACTTTCGGCATCCGCGGATTTCTCAGAATCAGCAGTATGGGAGCATCTCTTGTTGATATTCTTCCGGAATTCAGGGCGCTCTGGATACAGACGGGCGTCTATTTCCTGGCTACCTGCCTGGTTTTCAGGCAGCAACTGAGATCAGCAAGACTCAAGGCTAACCTCACAGCTGAAGTAGCAGAAGAAGAGGATGAGGCGGAAGAAATCGTTAATAATGTACAATGAATAATGTATAATTCATAATTTCGGGGGAGGAACCATGCAAAAAACGACTGTTAACTGTTAACCTGTTAACTCCTGAGAAAAAAGAGGGTGTGTCAAGAGCGCAACCCCGCCAGGCGTCCCGGCGGATTTGAAATCCGCCGTAAAAAAAGGTTCGACCTATTAAACCGGGGATTTACAATCCCCCAACATAAGGTAAAGCATACTCCTTTGCTGCGGATTGCAAATCCGCAGAGCCTAAATAGGTTAGGACATTTTTTAATGCCGGATTGCAAATCCGGCAGGACGCCAGGGGTGACCATGCAAAAAACAGCTGTTAACTGTTAACCTGTTAACTCCTCTGATAAAAATAAAGCTAGGACTGCTTGAGGGCAATCCTAGCTTTTTATTTTATACCCTTATCAAATAGGATATTTACTAATTGTGTGTACTTACAATCTTGGTTGGAGCCTTCTCGGCATTTCTGCGGTTCACTACTGTCACGATGCTCTGAGCAAGGCTCAGGAAAGCCTGACCGGTGATGGAATCAACCTTGGTTGCAGCTGGCGCACCATCATCTCCACCCTCGCAGATGCTCTGGACGATAGGAATCTGGGCAAGCAATGGCACGTTCATCTCCTTGGCGAGATTCTTGCATCCCTCCTTACCAAAGATATAATACTTGTTCTCAGGCAACTCAGCAGGAGTAAAGTAAGCCATGTTCTCGATAAGTCCGAGGATAGGCACGTTCACCTTGTCATTCTGATACATGTCAATACCCTTTCTCGCATCGGCAAGCGCCACCTGCTGAGGAGTACTTACGATAACCGTACCCGTGATGGCAAGCGTCTGGAGCAGAGTAAGATGAATATCGCTTGTGCCAGGAGGAGTATCAAGGATGAAGTAATCCAACTCGCCCCAGTCTGCATCAGCAATCAACTGCTTCAAAGCAGAGCAAGCCATACCGCCACGCCACAAGGTAGCCGTAGTAGGACTTACGAAGAAACCGATACTCAGCAGTTTCACACCATACTTCTCTACAGGTTCAATCAAATCTCTGCCATCCTTGTGAACAGAATAAGGACGCTCCTCCTCTACGCCAAACATCTTAGGCATGGAAGGACCGAAGATGTCAGTATCGAGCAAGCCCACCTTGTAACCCAACTTGGCAAGTGCAATGGCGAGATTGGCAGAAACAGTACTCTTGCCAACTCCACCTTTACCCGAGCTTACGGCGATGACGTTCTTCACCTGTGGCAGCATCTTTCCAACCTCAGGACGAGGAGCCGACTTGAACTCAGTAACAATCTCCACCTCAACCTCCTTAGAGATGTGATAATGGATGGCAGCCTCAGCCGCCTTCACGGTACTCTTCAGGAAAGGATCAGTATCACGGGGGAAGAGCAAGACCACCTTCACCTTCATACCATTGATGCTAGGCGTATCTGCCAGCATCTCGCTTTCTATGAGGTTCTTCTTGGTGCCCGGATAGATGACCGTAGCAAGAGCCTCTTCTATCAATTTTGGATATAATGTCATAATTCTTCTGTTTATTTGTGCAAAAGTAACAATAAATAATGTAATAAGCAAATAAAAACTAAATAATTTCAGATATTAAACACTTAGATCGGA